>QMMT01000086.1 GCA_003647385.1 Deltaproteobacteria bacterium | reverse complement strand
GATAAAATCAATTATCGGGATAAGCTTTATTTAAGTTGGCTCCCCAGCACGGACTTGAACCGCGGACCCATTGGTTAACAGCCAATTGCTCTGCCAACTGAGCTACTGGGGAGCAGCGCCTTTTTACAAGACCTGGAGAGGTTATATCAACCCCTTTTTTTTGTCAAGAAAAAATAACAAAAAAATTGACATCACCCTATATCAGGTTTATTCTTTAGAGAAATAAAAAAAATCACGATACCAAGGAGCGATCATCATGGATATAAACAGCCTGCAAGGGGCAAATGCATATACAAATGTCTCAAACGCCACTCCCCCGGTTGATAATACTTTGCTTCGAGGCCAGAACCTTGAAGCATCTCAAGCTGATCTTAGTACTGAAAATACCCGTGCGGCCCAGAGTGCCTTTGAAGTAGATATTACCCAGGAAGCACAGAACAGACTGGCTGCCCAAAGTAATGAAGAACCGGTTGAAACCCAAGCCACAACACCTGAAGATCAGACAAATCAGAACATTGCACAGGCCCATGAACTAAGCCGGATTGTGAATATTGTTGCCTGATACCAAATTTTAAAAAATAAAAAGTTGAGTCATGATAACTGAAAACGGAATTATCACCAGTGCCAACCCATCTGTCGCCTGGGTAAAAACCACCAGATCCGGTGCCTGCGAAGCCTGCGCCTCCAAAGAAAGCTGCGGGACCGGGGGCAGTCAAAAAGAAATAATCGTTACGGTCAAAAATACACTCCGTGTTGAAAAAGGGGATCACGTCGTGATTGGCCTTGAAACCAGGCCCATGCTTTTTTTAACATTTTTTCTCTATGTGTTTCCTATTATCCTGCTGCTCATCGGTGCAGTGATCGGCAATAGTCTTGCACCGTCTTTTCAGATGGACCCCTCTCTTGTTTCCATGGCTTTTGGATTTTCATTTTTCGGACTCTCTTTTTTCATTATCCGAAAAAAAAACACCTCACTTTCAAAAAAAGAAGAATATAAACCTTTCCTTGTCAGAAAAAAAACATCGGTCATTTCAGCCGGTTGTTCCATCTCTTAAAAATTATTTTTTTCCTTGCCAATATAGCTGCAATATAATATATACGCTGCCTAGTTGTGGGTTTGTCGCATGGACTCTAACCCTTTAGACAAGAGAGAAGTATTATGACATCACAACGAGACCTAAAAATAGCTTTATTCATTATGGTCATATTTTTGATCACAGGAATTGTATGCTATGCCTCTTTTACCCCCCCAGCACCTGATGAACCAGTACGGATGATGTTTCAGAGCAAAGGCGGTAAAGTTTTATTCACCCATTCAGTGCACGCAGGCGATTATACCGAAGATTGCCTGGACTGCCATCACAACATTGATGAAGATGAAACCTACAACTGCAGTGAGTGCCACGAAGATACGGGTGATGAAGACTTGCCATCGAGAGCCGATGCATTTCATGCTCAGTGCCAGGGATGCCATGAAGATCTTGGCGCAGGTCCGGTAGAATGTAATTCGTGTCATTCGTTATAATTTACCAAAGATTTTTATATCTGGTATGATTAACAATGAATGAACTAAAGCCTTTACAAAACAAGGACTTATTATGATTAAACGATCTTTTTTCACCTTAACCAAACCAAGGCTCAGTTATGATCTTGTGGAACCGGATCCGAAAGAGCCAAAGTTAATACCCATCCCATCCAACCTTATTTTATTGTTGAATGAAACCGTTGACGGTACAAGACAGGCTTTAATAAAACAAGGGGATGCCGTTGAAAAAGGAGAAAAGCTACGTCTGTATGATGACAGTACAGAGTACACAATTTCTCCTGTAACCGGAACCCTAACCACTATTGATTCCTATTCAGATAATTTTGGTAGTACATCCACCTATCTTGTTATCAAAAATGATCAGGGCCAGGCAAGCCAAAAAGAATCGATAACCTATGATTTAAAGGATGATATTACCTCTGCTGACGAATACTTGAGGACATTGCCCGGGGCGCCGCCGTTAAAAATGCTTGCCAATGATGATGTTAAAATCAGTACCATTGTCATCACTTGTGCGGATACGGATCTTTTATCGACAACCCATCAATACGTGACCTTAAAATTTCTGGATGAAATAAAAGAAGGGGCTCAAATCTTAAAAAGGATAACAAGTGTTCCTAAACTTTGTATCACGGTTCCGGAAAACTTAAAGATTCAAGGGGGATTTGATACCATTCAGGTATTTAAAACCTCAATGGCGTATCCATCCAATTTGCCGGCCATGGTTTTAAAAGACCACTTAAACATAGTGCTGCCAGCAGGTCAAACGCCTGAAGACTTAGGGGTTTGTTTTATCAGTGCTGAAGCTGTTGTATCTTTGGCCAGAGCATACAAAACAAAATCTGCAGACTTTGAGAAGGTTATGACCATTATTGGAAAACAGGGGGCTCAATACAGAGTCAAGGCCACTATTGGAACGCCTCTAAGCAAAATTTTCAAAACATTCAGTATCCATATCAACGAACAGGACAGAATCATTATAGGCGGTCCCATGAAAGGGGTTGCAACCTATACCCCTCACCATCCCGTCCGGCCGGATATGGATACGGTAATACTTCAGGACAGAGATATTATCCCGGAATTATCAGACTATCCTTGTATTAATTGCGGCAATTGTATCCGAATCTGCCCTGTAAACGTCCCTGTGAATATTCTTGTACGATACCTTGAGGCTGACCAATATGAAGAAGCAGCCGACAAATATGATCTTGAGTCATGTATTGAATGTGGTCTGTGTGCATACGTCTGTACTGCAAAAATTCCATTATACCAATATATAAAGCTTGGGAAACATGAGCTTTTAAACCTTAGAGCAGATGTTTAAAATGGAGACTGCCAATGAATAATACCAAATTAACCGTATCCCATGCGCCTTTCTGGCATGATGGAGACAGTCTTTTCCAAATGAACCTGAATATCATGCTTGCCACTCTTCCGGCAGTCATTTTCGGCATTATTCAGTTCGGTGCACCCGCAGTTGGTGTGCTTGCACTATCTCTTTCCAGTGCCATGATATGGGAACTTATCATGAATGTGATATCCAAAAAGAAGATTACTATCGGTGATCTGGATGCTGCAGTCATCGGTCTTCTTTTCGGCATGATGCTTCCGGCCACGGCCCCATGGTGGTTTGTCATTACCGGAACTTTTGTAGCAGTGATCATCGGGAAAATGATTTTTGGCGGTATCGGAGCCAATCCGTTCAACCCAGCCCTTTTGGGAATGGCTTTTTTAATGCTTTCCTGGAAAGTCTTTTTTGATTTTGATGCAGCCTATGTCAACTATGAATTTAATTTTACCGCTCTTGCACCTTTAGCAGCCCTCAAATTCCAGGGAGTCTCTGAGGTTGCAGGTTTGTTTCCCTTAGGTGATCTTATCATGGGTAAACAGGTGGGCGCCATTGGGTCTACCTTTGGACTTGGCCTGATTCTCGGTGGTATCTACCTGATCTTAAGGGGATATATCCGCTGGGAAATACCCGTGTCTTTTATTGCGGGTATCATTGTAACTTCCCTTTGCTTTAGCATGGCAAATCCAGATACATATGCAGGGCCTGCGATCCATCTTTTTTCAGGATATACACTCATTGGAGCATTTTTCCTTGCCACGGAGAATTCATCTTCTCCGGTAAACCAAATTCCCATGCTCATTTACGGTTTTTTTGCTGCGGTAATGATCATCTTGATGAGAAACATCGGTGCCTATGCCGATGGTACTATATTGGCAATCCTGTTATTGAATGTTGTGAATCCCCTTATTGACGCCATTAGACCAAAAGCTCTGGGAAAGGGAGTAAACAATGCGTGAAATGATTAGTATGATTGTGGTGTTAACAGTTTTGACAGCTGTTTCAGGTGGACTGCTTGCTGCCGTCCAATCAGGAACTGAGCTTCAGATCGAAAATCAGGTTCTGAAATTTCAGAAGGCACCGGCCATTAAAGATATATTTCCGGACGCGACCAATGATCCATTGGCGGAAAGATTTACTGTAAAAGCCGAAGATATTGAATTGCAGGTTTTTCCAGGTATACTTCCCGACGGTTCAAAAGCGATCATCTTTGAGACAAAAGGGGTCGGATTTGGGGGACCTATTGGACTTATGCTGGGGATTAATCTGGATACCGATAAAATTATTGATGTAAGGGTGACTACCCATGCTGAAACTCCAGGGATAGGATCAAGGGCCAAAGACGACCTTGCCTTTGTCTCTCAATTTTCAGGACTTGGGTTTGACACAAAGTTTGCCATAAAAAGTGACAGTGGGGATATTGATGCCATGTCAGGCGCAACGGTTACGTCAAAAGGGCTTTGCGTTGCTGCGGCCCAGGCAAAAGAGATCTATCAGAAGCTGAAACCCGAAATTGTCAAACAGATGAAATAAGGCTAAATATTTTAGGAGAAAATATATTATGGCACAATCCATAGCTAAAGAATTTACAAAAGGACTCTGGGCTGAGATACCTCCTTTCAGACTTGTCTTGGGGCTTTGCCCGACTCTTGCTGTAACAAAATCGGTTGAAAACGGAATCGGGATGGGAATTGCGACCACCTTTGTTCTGGTTTTCTCCAATCTTTTAATTTCTCTTCTCAGAAATGTGATTCCGTCAAAAGTCAGAATTGCCTGCTACGTCGTCATCATTGCTACTTTTGTTACCATTGTAGAATTGTTAATGCAGGCCTATACATATGAGTTGTTCCTGAAACTGGGTATTTTCATCCCTTTGATTGTTGTGAACTGTATTGTTCTTGGTCGGGCAGAAGCCTTTGCCAGCAAAAATGGTCCTGTATTGTCCGTTGCAGACGGACTGGGTATCGGCCTTGGGTTCACCCTGTCCCTTGCTGCTCTGGGAGCTGTCAGGGAAATTTTAGGCAACGGCACCATCACTATCTGGGGTGGAACTCCTGTGTTTGAAATGGGTGCCAATTTTATGCCGTTCCAATTCATGATTGAAGCACCCGGTGCTTTTGTCGGGCTTGGACTCATGCTCTGCCTGATGAACCTCATAGGTAAAAAATAAAAAGGAGATAATAACATGGGTGATCTATTCGTCCTGGCAATAAGCTGTATCTTTATTAACAACATTCTCCTTGCCCAGTTCCTGGGGAACTGTCCGTTCCTGGGTACCTCAAAAAAAATGGAGACTGCCGTAGGCATGGCAATGGCTGTTGTCTTTGTCCTTGTTATGGCCGGTATCATCACATGGATTGTGGATGTTTACCTCCTAAAGGCGCTGCACGTTGAATATCTGCGTACGGTCTCCTTTATCCTGGTCATTGCATCCCTGGTCCAATTTGTGGAAATGTTCCTGAAAAAAAGTATTCCTACCCTTTATGCGGGCCTGGGAATTTTCCTGCCGCTTATCACAACAAACTGTGCGGTTATGGGTGTCTGCCTGATCAACATTAAAGAGGACTATACCTTTCTTGAAGCAACGGTATCCTCCTTTGCCTATGCAGTGGGTTTTGGGCTGGCTCTTGTCCTCTTTGCCGGTGTCAGGGAAAGAATCAATCTTGCCAGAGTTCCCAAACCCTTGCAGGATACATCCATCGGCCTTGTTACTGCGGGCATTATAGCTTTGACATTTATGTCATTTAAAGGAATGGTTTAAACGAACAGGGAATATTTACAAAGATAAGGTGAAATTATGATCCCAGCTTTATTGTTTATGTTAGGCATCGGTGCTTTGTGCGGTATTGTGCTCAGCCTTTCATCCAAAGTCTTTTATGTATATGAAGACCCGAGAATTGCACAGGTGGAAGACAATCTTGCCGCTGCGAACTGCGGTGGCTGCGGATATGCAGGATGTTCTTCTGCTGCCGAAGCCGTCGTAAATGGTCTGGCTCCGCCATCTGTATGTGTTATATCAGGCAAAGAAGGTGTGGAAGCCGTGGCCAAAATCATGGGTGTGGATGCAGGCTCTGCTGAAAGTCCCTTATCCTACAGTATGTGCGAGGGCGGTTTTCGTGCCGATGATAAATACCACTATATGGGAATTTCCTCGTGCAAAGCCATGTCACTTATTTTTGGTGGCAAACGGGTTTGCGGTGTCGGATGTATCGGCCTGGGTGATTGTGTGAGAGCATGCCAGTTTGATGCACTAAAACTTGGGCCCAACGGCTACCCCGTGGTGGATGATGATAAGTGTGTGGGGTGTGGTGCCTGTGAGCAGGCCTGCCCAAAAGATATTATAAAGGTAAACACTCTCAGCGAACAATTAATGAAATTTAATCAGATGGATGACCCTCTGGCACCCTGCGCCCAGACCTGCCCTGCTGAAATCAACATCCCAAGATATATCAACCAGATCAAGGCAGGCAAATATAAAGAAGCAGTTCAGACCATTCGTATGAGAAACCCTTTACCCCTTGCCTGTGGAAGGGTCTGCCCTCATCCCTGTGAGGATATGTGCAGACGAGGGCTTGAAGATGAACCGGTTTCCATCAACCAGCTCAAACGGTTTGCTTCAGATTTTGAAATGAATTCCGGTTCCAGGATTCCCATCAAATGTGCCCCGGATACCGGTAAAAAAGTAGCCGTGATCGGTGGCGGTCCTGCCGGACTTTCCTGTGCATTCTTCCTTCGGAGAATCGGGCATCAGGTGGATATATTTGAAGCCATGCCAAAACTTGGCGGCATTATCCGATATGGCATACCAGAGTACAGGCTTCCCAAAAAGGTTCTTGAATGGGAAATTCAGGGAATCCTTGACCTGGGAATCAAAGCGTTTTGTCATGTCAGGTTCGGGGTTGATTTCGGGCTCGGATCATTAATGGCCTCGGGGTATAATGCCGTATTCTTGGGCGTTGGTGCCTGGGAAGATTATTCTTTAGGAATTGATGGAGAAGATCTTGACGGCTGTTTTAAAGGAATTGATTTTCTCCAGAGGATTTCCAGTGGTGAAAAAGTAAAATTAGGAAAAACTGCTGCTGTAGTCGGGGGCGGAAACAGTGCAATTGACTGTGTAAGAACTCTTTTAAGACTGGGGCTTGAAAAAGTATACATCGTTTACAGAAGAACCAGAAAAGAAATGCCTGCCAATGAAGTTGAGATTGTTGCATCTGAAGAAGAAGGCATTGAATTTGTTTTCCTGGCAGCTCCCACTAAAGTCGTTGCTGATGATAATGGAAAAGTAACTCAGCTTGAATACCTTAAAATGGAACTGGGTGAGCCAGATGCCAGTGGTAGACGTCGACCCGTACCCATTGAAGGGTCTGAAACCCTTCTTGATGTGGAAATGGTGATCTCGGCTATTGGTCAATCTCCGGATGCCTCTTTTAAAGAAAAAGATCCTCATCAAAGAATGACGCAACTGGAACTGACAAGATGGAATACCATTGACAATGATCCGGCACTCCTGCAGTCTTCTATCCCCTATATCTTTACAGGGGGAGATTCTGCCACAGGACCTGCCCTTGTTGTTGATGCCATTGG
>QMMT01000085.1 GCA_003647385.1 Deltaproteobacteria bacterium | reverse complement strand
TTTTAAAATAACTTTAATCTTGACTCTTGGGCAGTATCCGATTAAAGCTGAGTAAAATATGGTGAATGGACCATTCTTTTTTATTGGCAGGCTCAATAAAGATAAGCTTCTAAAATAACCTTAGGTAAGGAGGAAAATGAAATGAGAGTATTGAAATTATTTTTATTTTTTATCATTGCAGGATGTTTTATATTCCCTGTATCCGTTTTTGCCAAACCCGTTACCATCAATTGGTGGCATGCCCAGAGAAGCGCCAGGGGAAAAGTCGTTGCAAAAATGATCCAGGAGTTTAATGCATCTCAGTCAGAGTATGAGGTTGTCGGAACCTTCAAAGGCAACTATGATGAAACAATGAACGCCGGTGTTGCTGCATTCAGGGCTAAAAAACAGCCCCATCTCCTACAGGTGTTTGAAGTGGGAACCCAGACCATGATGCTTTCCGGTGCCGTTTATCCGGTTTTTGAACTCATGAAGGACGCTGGGTATAACGTGGACTGGTCCCGATATCTTCAGGCAGTCCTTTCCTATTATATGAATGCCGACGGGAATCTCATGTCCATGCCGTTTAATTCTTCAACACCTGTTATGTATTATAATGTGGACATGTTTAAGAAAGCTGGTATTGCACCTTTGTCAAAATCTGAACCCATTACCTGGGATGAACTGGGTGACATCACTAAAAAAATTGTAAGTGCCGATATTGCTAAGGCTGGTATGGTTACAGCATGGCAGTCCTGGACACAGATAGAAAATTACAGCGCCATTCACAATATTGCCTTTGCCAGCAAGGCCAATGGGTATGAGGGACTTGACTGTGAACTTGAAATTAACAATCCCCAGGTGGTGCATCATATTGCAATGCTTAAATCCTGGGCTGATGACAACCGATTTATGTATGGCGGACAAAAGTACCAGGGTCCGAAAGCTGAATTCATTGCCCGGAATGTAGCTGTTTATATGGATTCCATCAGCGCCATTGCAAAATTAAAAAAAGCGGTAAATAATTTTAAATGGGATGTGGCTCCTCTTCCCGTGGAAGCCGGTACAAAAAAACTCCAGAACAGCATTATCGGCGGGGCCTCCCTGTGGGTACTCAATGGTCACTCAAAGAAAGAATATAAGGGGGTTGCAGCCTTCTTGAAATTTTTATCCTCAAATGCCATGCAGGAATACTGGCACAAGGAAACAGGGTATTTCCCCATTACGATTGATGCCTATGAATCTCTAAAATCCAAGGGATATTATAAGGCTAACCCATTCCAGGAAGTAGGGATCAACCAGCTCAACCGCGCAATTCCAACAAAAATTTCCAGGGGATTGCGGCTTGGCTACTTTGTCCAGATCAGAAATATTATCAACGAAGAACTGGAACAGGTCTGGAATGGAAAAAAATCCCCTAAAGCGGCATTGGATAATGCGGTGAAAAGAAGTAATGCCCAGTTGAGAACGTTTGAAAAAACCTATGAATAAATAGATGCTTAAGGAGTCAGACAACGTTCTGGCTCCTTTTTTTAACCATGATAAAACGGTCTTTTTTTAAATCAAGATATTTACCCTATCTGCTGATTTTCCCCCAGATACTTGTAACCCTGACCTTTTTTTATTGGCCGGCGATCCAGGGGATTATTCAATCTTTTCTTTTAAGTGATCCGTTTGGAAGACAATCCAAGTTTGTATGGTTTTATAATTATATTGAACTGTTTACTGACCCTCTTTATCTGAAATCCATTTTTATTACGCTTGTTTTCAGCATTGCGGTTGCGTCTGTTTCCCTATCCCTGGGGCTTTTTATTGCTTCCATGGCCAATCGCGCGCTTCGGGCAAAGGCGGTGGTCAGAACGCTGCTTATCTGGCCCTATGCAGTGGCACCGGCAATCTCCGGGATTATGTGGCTTTTTTTACTCCACCCTTCCTATGGTGTTGTTGCCCTGGGGATTAAAAAATGGCTGGGGGTTAACTGGAACCCGGTTCTCTACGGAAGCGATGCCATGATCATGATCGTCATGGCCAGTGCCTGGAAACAGGTCAGTTATAATTTTGTGTTTTTTATGGCAGGGCTGCAGGCCGTACCCAAATCCCTGATTGAGGCCGCAGCTATAGATGGTGCAAGCCCCTTTAAAAGATTCTGGTTCATTACATTTCCTTTGCTGTCCCCGACGTTTTTCTTTTTAACGGTGATGAATATAATTTATTCTTTTTTTGAAACATTTGGTATTATTCATACCGTAACCCAGGGGGGACCCGGCGGGTCAACCAATATTCTGGTTTACAAGGTATACCAGGATGGATTTGTGGGCTTAAATTTAGGATCTTCCTCAGCCCAGTCAGTGGTGCTAATGTCCCTGATCATTTTGATTACCTTTCTCCAGTTCAGGTTTGTTGAAAAAAAGGTACAGTATGGTGGATAAAACTTATGGTTGAAAAAACGCCTTTACTTGATTTTTTTACCTATGTATTTTTAATGCTTGGAATATTGATTGTTGGATTCCCCATCCTTTACAGTCTGATTGCGGCGACCCTGCCCTTAGAAGAGGTTTCAAAAGTCCCCATGCCGCTTATTCCCGGAGATCAATTTATGATCAATATGAAAGAAGCCTGGTCAAGAGGAGACCTTGGGACCCAGATTTTAAATTCTTTTATCATGGCATCGGGTATCACTATAGGGAAAATTGTCGTATCCATGATCGGTGCTTTTTCCATTGTTTATTTTGATTATAAATTTAGAGTTGTAGCTTTTGCATCGGTTTTCTGTACATTGATGCTCCCGGTGGAAGTCAGGATACTGCCCACCTATGAAATGGCTGCCAATGTCCTTTCTCCACTCCAGGCACTGTGGGACGTTTTGCATCTGGACAGCCTTATGACATGGTTCAGCGGGCATGACATCAGTGTTAATCTCAACTGGAGTCTACTGGACAGTTATCCGGGACTTATTTTCCCCCTGGTGGCATCGGCCACCTGTACTTTTTTGTTCAGACAATTTTTTCTGACCGTTCCGGAAGAGCTTTGTGAGGCCGCAAAAATGGACGGGGCTTCTCCCATGACTTTTTTCAGGAAAATCCTTTTCCCGCTGTCCAAGACAAATATAGCAGCCCTTGTGGTCATTGAGTTTGTATATGGATATAATCAATACCTTTGGCCCCTGCTGGTAACCACCAATCCCAAAATGACAACGGCGGTTATCGGTCTCCAGAATCTCATTCCCCAGGCAGACGATCTGCCCGAGTGGAACCTTGCCCTTGGCGCGGCTGTCCTTGTCATGCTGCCCCCTGTTCTGGTGGTGTTGTTCATGCAGCGATGGTTTGTAAAAGGCCTGATTGAAAAAGAAAAATAGTCGACCCATGGTGATGAAATCAATAAAAGAATTTTCAGAAGAAAAAAGATCTGCCATCACTTATCTGCTGACAGATATTGATGATACCATTACTTGTGAAGGCAGAATACCGGCATGTGCTTTTCAGGCCATGGAAGATCTTAATGAAGCCGGTATAAAAGTTATTCCCATCACTGGCAGACCTGCCGGATGGTGCGATCACATCGCAAGGATGTGGCCTGTTGACGGGGTTGTCGGTGAAAACGGTGCATTTTACTTTGTTTATGACAGCCATGAAAAGAAAATGATACGTCGATATTTTAAAACAGATCAGGAACGCGAACAGGACCAAATAAAACTGGCTGATATTAGATTTAAAATTTTGCAATCGGTTCCCGGGTGTGTGGTCTCAGCTGATCAAGCTTACAGGGAAGCTGATCTTGCCATTGATTTTGCCGAAGATGTTTCTCACCTTTCCCAAACTGATATCGACAGGATAGTTGATATATTTGAACAACACAATGCAACTGCAAAAGTCAGTTCTATCCATGTAAATGGCTGGTTTGGATCTTATGACAAACTTTCCATGACTAAAATACTGTTCAAGGAAGTATTTAAAACAGATCTGGATACAATAAAAAATAAGGTTGTCTATATCGGGGATTCTCCCAATGATGAGCCCATGTTTGAATATTTCTCCAACTCTGTCGGTGTCGCCAATGTTCTTGCTTTTAAGGACAGTCTTGTATTCAAACCAGCCTGGATAACAAAGGCAAAAGGTGGAATTGGATTTGCACAGCTTGCCAAGGTCCTTGTTTCATGATCCGTTAACTCTGCCAAGGTAACTTATAATTTTTTGGCGATTAATTTGTGGTAGGCTCGATATCACAATGGGGGCAGGTATCAATCTTTTTCAAAAAACTCTTAAATTTTTTAAAGGTCTGTTTGTCCATGGCATGTTCCATCCGGCAGGCGGTCCGGTCTGCAATTTTCTCGTCTACTTTTAAAACACGATGGAAAAAATCTCTTAAAAAAATATGGCGGCGGTCTATTGCCGATGCAATTTTTCTGCCTTCCGGGGTTAAAGTGACATATCCATAGGGTTCATAGTTGATAAGTTTGTTGTCAGCCAGTTTCTTTAACATTCCGGTAACCGATCCTCTTTTAATGTTTAACATATCGGCAATATCCTTGGATCGGGCCACGGTTTTTGTGGCCTGTAATCTTAGAATAGTCTCCAGATAGTCTTCAAGACTTTCAGACAGCGGGTTCTGTTTGTCCATTGTGATTCTCCCTTTATTAACGGCATTTTATGTTTAACCTTTAATATATAGTAAGTCAAATGTTTATTTTAAAGACTCGACTTATTTTTTTATTGACAACCATAAAAGTTAGGTATATAAAACTTTTCATCTGTCATAAAACTTAGTCATTTATCAAAAACAAGGGGGTTATATGGAAATCATAAGTTTAAGACAAATGCGGGTGGATCAAACAGGTACAATCGCTTCTGTTAAGGCTTTTGGGGAGCTTGGCAGGCGGATCAGAGACATGGGGCTCATCCCGGGTAAAGAGATTAAAGTTCAGGGCAGAGCTCCTCTCCTTGATCCGGTTTCCCTAAGAATTATGGGATTTACTTTAACACTTCGAAATAATGAAGCAGACCATATAGAAGTTGAGGTGTAATGATGAGTACAGCAATCGTATTGGCAGGAAACCCGAATTCGGGCAAAACAACTCTTTTTTATGAATTGACAGGCGCACGGCAGCATGTGGGTAATTACCCCGGTGTGACGGTTGATAAAAAACAGGGAACATGTGTTGGTGATTCAGGAAAATTCAATATAGTTGATCTTCCCGGTACTTATTCTTTGACGGCTTATTCTTTGGAAGAGGTTGTGGCAAGGGATTTCCTTGTAAATGAAAAGCCTTCCATGATCGTCAACATTGTTGATGCATCCAATCTTGAGAGAAACCTTTATCTGTCAGTCCAGTTTATGGAAATGGGGATTCCTGTAACCATTGCATTAAATATGATGGATGTGGCAAAAAAACGGGGTATCCGGATTGATATTGAAAAATTATCAAGATTATTGAATGTCCCTGTTGTTCCGACGGTGGCAAGAAGTGGTGAAGGTAAAAAAGAACTGTTACAGACCATTGCCGCAAACGTGAATGGTAATGTTGAGCCTTTAACAATTTCCTATGGTCGCGATATGGATACTGCCCTTGATGAAATGGAAGAAATTATCCAGGCATCTGGTTTTTTAACTGAAAAGTACCGGGCAAGATGGACGGCTGTAAAATATCTTGAAAATGACAGCCAGGTTATTGAATCGGGGCAAAAGGAAGACAGGGCAGTGGCATTACAACTGGAAAAAATTGTTGAAAAAGTTACCACGCATCTTGCTGCAACCCTTGATGCACATCCTGAAGGAATCATTGCAGATCAGCGGTATGGATTTATCAATTCAATTCTAAAACAGAACGTGATTAAGTTTTTCCAAGACAAAAATAGACTGCAATTGTCAGATAAAATTGATAAAGTAGTGACAAATCGATTCCTAGGTCCCATCATCATGGTTGCAATTTTGATGGGGCTTTATAAATTTACATTTACCTACAGTGAAATCCCGATTGGATGGTTTGAAAACTTTTTCGGATGGATTGGTGGTATGGCTGACAGCGCCTTGCCTGACGGATTTTTAAAGTCCCTTGTTATTTCAGGAATAATTGACGGTGTGGGGGGTGTTCTTGGGTTTGTTCCGTTGATCATGTTTATGTTTTTAGGGATTGCCTTTCTTGAAGACTCGGGATACCTGGCACGAATGGCATTTATGCTGGACAGGGTGTTCAGGATGTTCGGGCTTCACGGCAGTTCTGTGATGGCATTTATTGTATCCGGCGGTATTGCTGGCGGATGTGCAGTTCCCGGTGTTATGGCAGCCAGAACCTTGAAATCCCCTAAAGAAAGACTTGCAACGCTTTTAACCGTTCCGTTTATGAATTGCGGTGCCAAGCTTCCGGTGTTTGCATTGCTGGTCGCTGCATTTTTTGCTGAAAATGAAGCAACGGTAATGCTGCTGATTACAATGATTTCATGGATGGGTGCTTTGCTTGTGGCCTGGGCATTGCGGTCTACTATTATAAAAGGCAAAGCAACGCCGTTTGTCATGGAACTTCCCCCCTACAGGATGCCGACATTTAAAGGCATTTTAATCCATACCTGGGAAAGAACCTGGCAGTATATTAAAAAAGCAGGTACGGTTATTTTGGGCGTTTCCATTATTCTCTGGGCCATGATGACATTTCCGGGGTTGGACGAAACCAAGACCAAAGTGTTTGAAAATCAGAGGACTGTCATAATATCCCAGGCAGGCGCAACAATTTTAAAGGATATTGAAAATTTTGAACAAGATAACCTGAAGGTCACACATCAATTGTCTGCACAGGCGCTGGCAGTAAAACAAAGCCTTACCCAGGTTGATTTTGATGAGGCCCATGCAGGATTAAAAAATTCCATTGCCGGCCGTATCGGTTCTTTCCTTGAAGGGATAACAAAGTTTGCAGGATTTGACTGGAGAACAAATATTGCCCTTGTGGGCGGATTTGCAGCAAAGGAGGTCGTGGTATCAACCCTTGGTACAGCCTATTCCATTGGTGAAGTAGATCCGGAGGAAACCGGATCTCTTTCTAAGAGGCTAAAATCAGCCAAGGGCTGGGGGCCATTGACGGCATTCAGCCTGATCATATTCACCATTTTTTACGCCCCTTGTTTTGTTACAGTAGTCTGCATTGCAAAAGAGGCAGGGTCTTGGAAATGGGCTGCTTTTTCCGTTGTTTTTAATACAGTCCTTGCATTTGGGTTGTCAGTACTCTTTTACCAGGTCGGGTCCATTGTTTTGACATAAATACAGGAGGAGTAATCATGGATTCAATTGTTGTTGGAATTATCGTAATCGGTGCAGTAGTTTTCAGCGTGAGAAGCTTTATTAAAACCTATAAAGGAGAAAAAGGTTGCAGTTGTGGAGACGGGTGTTCTTCTTGTTCTCCAAAAAAATCTTACAGCTCAGATTTTCCCATTATAAATAAAAAATAGCTTTACACCGGTTTGTTTTAAAATCCATACTACTTCAGAATAATGTATAAAATTTCTGGAGTGGTATGGATTTTGCTTTTTTAGGTTGTCAGATTATAAAACAATATTATAATAAGAAGAATATGAA
>QMMT01000084.1 GCA_003647385.1 Deltaproteobacteria bacterium | reverse complement strand
TCCTGTGGGTTATCACTAAAACCATGTACCATTGAAGAGGCCGTTGCTTCAGCTGAAGCTTGTGCTATCAGGGCTATACGGATTCTTGCCCATGATTGTCTGGTATCCGGGAAAATAATGGCTGCCACCCATACGGCGACTTGCAGTATATGTAAAATGTGCGTTGACACCTGTCCCTATGGTGCAAGGTTTGTTGACGATCTGGAGGAAAAAATAGTGGTTGACCCTGCAGCCTGCCAGGGATGCGGCGTGTGTGCGGCGGTCTGCCCAAGTGATTCTGCTTTTTTAGAGGGCTTTGACGGGCGGCAGATGCTTGATGTTATTGACATGGCATTATCATAATATTTTTAAAAGGAAAAAAGGCTATGGATAAGATACGTAATGAACAGCTGCTGGAGCAGATCGAGCCGGTCAAGGAGATGATACAAACCTGCATTCAATGCGGCACCTGTACGGCTTCCTGTCCGAATAATGAATTCATGGACATCACTCCCAGGCATATGTGGCGGTTGCTGCTTACCGATCATGCAGAGGCACTTTTTGCAAGTAAGTCCTTTACTATGTGTTCCTCCTGCTATTACTGCACCTTAAGATGTCCAAGGGGGCTTGAGTTGACTGCTGCCATGAGTCTTTTAAAACAGGCAGCATCAAGATTGAAATTAAAGAAATTCCAGCGCTCTTCTCTTTTTTATGACGCCTTTTTGGACAGTGTTCAAAAACATGGAAGAGTCAAGGAGATGGAATTTATGACCCATTATTTTGTTTCACTGAAAAATCCTGTTATTCCATTTGGCTATGCATCTTTGGGACTAAAATTGCTGTCAAAAGGAAAAATTCGACCTGAATTTGGTTTTGGCGGCAAAGGAAAGCTAACCGGATTATTTAAAAAAGTGGCAGAACTGGAGGGGATGAAATGAAATACTTGTATTACCCGGGCTGTTCATTAGAAGGTACCTCTGTTGAATATAATATTTCTACAAAAGTATTAATGGAAGCCGTTGATGCTCAATTCGAAGAGATTGAGGACTGGAACTGCTGTGGGGCTACGGCAGCCGAATCCAGTAGTCATCTGTTGTCTTATGTACTTCCGGCAAGAAATCTTGCTCTTGCAGAAAAAATGAACGATTCAAAACAGATTCTGGTACCCTGCAGCGCCTGTTATCTGAATCTTAAAAAGACTGAAGTGGCCATTAAAAAAGATAAAAATTTTTTGGGAAAAATTAATACAGTCCTTGCTGAAGAAGATCTTGTCTTAAAGGGTGATATTATCGTCAGGCACCTTCTGGATGTTTTGTCAAATGATATTGATATCGAAATAATTAAAGAAAATTCTCAAAATAAAATGTCGGGTCTTACCATTGCACCTTATTATGGATGCCAGTGCTTAAGACCTTTTAGTGTTTTCGATGATCCTGAAGATCCCCATTCCATGGATGGGCTGATAAAGGCAACAGGAGCCGATTTGTTGGAATGGGATATGGGTGCCCAGTGCTGCGGCGCATCCAATACCACTACAAAACCTGAGGCCGGCATGGAACTTGTGGGAAGAATTTTAAAAGCGGCACAAGGGGCGGATGCCATTTTGACGGTATGTCCCATGTGCCAGATGAACCTTGAAAGCAGTCAGAAAAAAATATCCCATAAACAAGGGATTGAACTTGACATACCGGTTCTGTTCCTTCCGCAATTTTTAGGACTTGCCATGGGAAAAATTCCAAAAGATGTCGGACTGGATTTAAATCTATCAAATACAGGGCCATTAATGAAAAAGGCAATATGAATGATTTTATTAAATATTTAAGACACAGCCTTGTTTCTAAATTGATTATTTCGGTTGGATTGACCGTTATTCTTTCCATATCTGCCTGGACGTATTTTAATATCAATAATATCAAGACCCAGATTATAAAAAATCTCATTGCCAGTACGGACCGGTTGACAAACTCCATTAAGCTGGGCACCCATTATGCCATGATGCTGAACTCAAGGGATGATATTACACAAATCATTAATAATATTGCCACACAACCGGAAATAGAAATTATCAGAATATATAATAAGGAAGGACAGATAAAATTTACCAACCATTCAGAAGAGATAGATAAAATGGTTGATATCAAGGAAGTGGCCTGTGATATCTGTCATAAACAAGCCCCGCCATCGGCTCAAATCACTTTGCAGCAAAGGACCCGGTTTTTTCAATCAGAAAAGGGTCACAGGCTTTTGGGCATTATCCAGCCCATCTGCAATGAGCCTAATTGTACCACGGAGTGTCATTTTCATCCTGAGTATCAAAAAATACTGGGTGCTCTTGATGTAGTCGTTTCCCTTGAGCGGGTTGACCGTCAGATATTAAATATTGAAAAAGGGATCATAAAGCTTGCACTCTTTACAATTTTGATTACATCAGTGATCATTTTTTTCTCTAGTTTGCAATTTGTAAAAAAACCAATCAGCAAGTTGATTGAAGGAACAAGAAAAATTGCAGAGGGTAAGTATGATGAAGATATTGATATTGGAAAGGATTATGAAATAGGGCTTCTAGGTTCCGCCATAAAAAAAATGGGTGCCCAGATCGGCCGTGATCAGGCAGAATTAAAAAAACAAAAAGATGAATACCAGTCTCTTTTTGAAACAGTTCCCTGCATGATTACGGTTCAGGATAAAAAATACAGGCTGCTGAGATGGAATAAGCTATTCAATGACAGGTTTGACCCGGAGCACGGTTCTCACTGTTATCACGCCTACAAAGGCCTGGAAGAAAAATGCGGTGACTGTCCGGTTGAAAAAACATTTGTGGATGGAAAATCCCATTATGGCGAAGCAGAAGGAATGGGCAGGGACGGTGAAAAAAATCACTGGATGTTTATCACATCTCCTGTAACAGATGCTGACGGAAACATTGTTGCAGCCATGGAGATGAGTATTGATATTACACCAAAACGCAGGCTTGAAAAAGAGTTGCAGCAGTCGGAAGAAAATTACCGTGCCATATTTAATAACATTTCAAATCCTGTGTTTGTTGTGGATATTCAAACGTTTGAGATACTTGACTGCAATATAAGGGCGCCTGAAGTATATGGATATTCCAGAAAAGTTTTATTAAAAAAAATATTTTCCGACTTTTTTATTCAAGAGGAGAAAACCAAACTCATTAAAAAAATGAAGCTGGGCCAGGAAACAAACAAGATAAAGCACTGTATTCGAAATGATCATTTCATCTATGTTGACATGTGGGTGTCGCCCTCTAAATATTCGGACAGAAAAGTACTTCTTGTAACAATCAATGATATCACCCAGCGTCTTGAAACCGAACAACACCTTATCCACGCCAGCAAAATGGCCACCTTAGGGGAAATGTCAACCGGTATTGCCCATGAATTAAACCAGCCTCTGTCGGTTATTAAGTCATCTTCCAGCTTTTGTATGAAGAAGATCAGAAAAAAAGAGGCTATTAAAGATGATATTTTCTTAAAGCTGATTTCAAAGGTTGACAACAATGTAGATCGTGCTGAAAAAATAATCAATCACATGCGCCAGTTCGCCAGAAAATCTGAAATCAAACTAGTCCGAACAGATGTGAACAACGTGCTTCAAAGAACGTTTGAGATGTTTAACCAGCAGCTTAAAATTCATGGAATTGATGTGATATGGGATAGGAATGGAGCTTTGCCGGAAATACTGGCAGATCCAGACAGGCTTGAACAGGTATTTATCAATCTTGTTATTAATGCAAAGGACGCCATAGAGGAAAAATGGGGAAACCAGGGGGAGCGTCGGGAAGATAATGACAGGATCACCATCATAACCAGGGCTACAGATGACATGGTCATCATTGAGATACATGATACAGGTACAGGAATACAAAAAGAGGCTGCAGATAAGCTGTTTGAACCCTTTTTTACCACCAAGGAAGTGGGAAAGGGAACCGGTCTTGGGCTCTCCATCAGTTATGGTATTGTTAAAGAGTGTTCAGGCGTCATCCAGGCTGCGCCGGGCAAACAGGGGGGAGCTGTTTTTATGATGTCCTTTCCTGTGATTGATGAACTTGAGGATGACCTTGTGTATGAAAACCAAGTATAGCAAGGAGGGGATTATGATGAATAAAAACCAGATCTCCATATTGATTGTCGATGATGAAGAGGATATCCGGGATGTTCTTGAAATTGCGTTGGAAGATATCGGTTATACGGTATTCCTTGCTGAAAACGGTGAAAAAGGGTTTGAGATATTCAAATCAAAACGTCCGGATATCGTTATTACAGACATCAAAATGCCGGTGATGGACGGTATTGAATTGTTAAGCCGGATTAAACGTGAAAATTCCGAAACAGAAGTTTTGATGATCACAGGTCACGGAGATATGCATTTGACCATTCGCAGTCTCAAACTTGACGCCATGGATTTTATCACCAAGCCTGTCAATGTAGATATCCTTGAAATCGCCGTTGAAAAAGCGGTTGAAAAAATCGTGGCAAAACAACAACTAATTGAATACACGCAAAAACTTGAACTTCTCATCCTTGAAAAATCAAAACTGGCAGATCATTTGTCATCTTTAGGACTGATGATCGGGACTATTTCACACAATATCAAAGGGCTTTTAACCAATCTTGACGGTGGTATTTATGTGGCACGATCCGGACTGAAAGCAGAAGATAGTAAAACAATTGAAGAAGGTCTGGGGCTTCTTGAACTTGCAATTGATCGGATAAAGAAGATGATCATGGATATTTTACTCTATTCCAAGGAAAGAAAACTCAATAAAACGGCCATTGATACAAAAGACTTTATCGATCAGATTAAAACAACCATTGAATTAAAACTGAAAGGAACAAAAATTGCCTTTTTATGCAATGATAAAAGCGTTCCTCAAACGATGTTCTTTGATAAAGAGTTCATGCTGGCGGCCCTGATCAATATCCTGGATAATGCCATTGATGCCTGTACAGCTGATACCCAAAAAAAAGATCATGAAATCAGGTTTGAAATTTCAAGAAAAAAGAATCAATTGATGATCCAAATCCACGACAACGGCTGCGGAATGGACAGCCAGACAAAAGAAAAAATATTCAACCTGTTTTTTTCATCCAAAAGTACAAAAGGAACCGGATTTGGTCTCTATATTTCAAGCTCTATTATCAAGCAGCATGGCGGTACCATCCATGTGACTTCCATAAAAGGCAAAGAAACCTATTTTAAAATTATCCTGCCGACTGAAGAAGTCTAATTGCTCACCCGGTTGTATCGGGAGAATTTTTGAGTAAAAATATTTAATACCCTGTAGTGCATATCCAGTGTCTTTTTCTCTTTTGCCAAAAGTCTTACTTTGAATACCAGGGTTTTATGATCCTTTAATGTGTAATCCATTGATATATCCACAGGTTCCCACTGGCCCGGGATTGTTTCGATGAGAGACAGCGTCACAGGAGCGTCTTTAAGGTTTTCCATAATGATCTGATCTTTTAATATTTCATCGTAAACCTGGATATTATTTTTGGTATTGCGTTTGATATTGCTTCTTTTTGTGTCAATCCTGTGCTGGGTGACAACAATGTCACGACTGTCCCCGATACGAAGGTTGGAAGTATCTCCTTTTGGGGTAAACTGGGACATGTCTTCTCCTAAAAAGAGGGTGCCACCCTGACGATCATCCTGGAACAGCCGTACTTTTCCTTTTAAAAATGCTGTCTTTAATTCATAGCTTGTGGGAATGCCGACGGCTGTTTTTGATTTTTCAGGTTCATGGGGCATCTTTAAAGCATCCCAGGTATATTTCTTTTGAATAGGAATATTTTGTTTTTGTGAAACAAGAATTCGTTTTGTCTCAAGGTGGCTTATGGTCGTAATAAAAGGGCTTTTATTATCGAGATAAGTGGTAATCTTATCAAAGTTTTCTCCAGAGAAATTTCTTATTATTAAAAAAGACTTTAAATCAATGGTCTGCTCTACAGGATCAGACACGGCTTGATAGGTGACAATTCCGTCTATGTTGGCCAGAAGGTAGGAAATAATGACCTCTTCTTCAAGATCCACAGGGCTGTGAATATCCCATACCAGCGCAGCCTCACCGGGCGGGTAACTGACATTTAATATGCTTATTGTTTTTGGGTTTGAAAGGGTTTGCAATAGAATGCTTTCAGGGTCAATCATTACATTCTGCCAGGAAAAATCTATTTTATTGATGCCTTTTTTGAGCGTAAGAATTCTTTTTTCCTGAACAAGTGTTGTCTTAAGATTTTCCAGTCGCATGGCAACATCCTGTCTTGACGGTAAAGAGACCAGGCTTGTTCTGGCATGAAGCGCAATAATAGAGCCTAAAAGGATGATGATGCACCAGAAAAAAGATTTGTAGTATTTTATTGCTGCCATCTTCTTTCTCCTCTTAAGGTTGTTAAAGTAAACCCAATGCTCTGATGTGAATTGGGTGAAAGATGGATCGTAAACTTAATCGTATCCTGATCTGTTTTCTCAAATTCGTCGGGGTGACTCATGGCGCTGATGTTAAAAT
Source organism: Deltaproteobacteria bacterium (assembly GCA_003647385.1). Taxonomy (GTDB): domain Bacteria; phylum Desulfobacterota; class Desulfobacteria; order Desulfobacterales; family Desulfobacteraceae; genus Desulfobacula. Next base: position 1,087 of record QMMT01000084.1, on the reverse strand, counting down.
GGGATGAGTCAAGGTTTTTAGTATATTCGATGGTTGATGACATGCCCGTAAAATTAGATAGTTGTATTTCATAGGTTTTTACCTCGTCAAACCCGCTCACGTTTCCTTTATTATCAAAAATAATATTCTTTTTTGCATAGGCCATAACCTTAGGGATTATTTTTACATTTGAAGTGTTGCCAAGATTGAGTTCTGCTTTTTTTTCAACGGGAATGTATTTTGTTGTATCAGATCCGACAAAAGCAAGCTTACCGTTCTTGTCAATGCTGTGAAACACCTTTATCTCACCGCCCGGCAGAGGGGTTTCTCCCAGATTGTTTTCAAGGGTATTTGTAAATGTTAAAAACCTGACTACATTCTCACCAAACCTGTCAGCCTCATATTTATAAATGTTGTTTACTTTGACAGTGTCAGCCTTAAACGATAAAAGACGCTTGGTCCAGCCATTGGGAATAGTCTCCGTGCCTTCAATAGTATAGAGAAAATATTCAGAGAGTCCCTGCTTTTGAATCGCTTTTGGCTTTGGTGCGGCCATGGCTGATTCCATGGCCATCATGGGCTGTGCAGCATCCAATTTTCGCATTCCTTTTTTATAAATATTTCTTAAGTCTGATTCGGCGGAAATGTGTTCCGGCCTCCCATAGGGATATTGAAGAGAAGCCAAATGCGAAATTTTATCAAGTATATTGATTTTTCCTACAACAAGCCTTGTCTGCGCATTATTGTAATCTTCCCCGGAAAGGTTGGTGACCTTGACATATCCCTTCAGGCTGCAGGTTTTCTGATCTTCAGATAAAAGAGCAATATAGTATGATTTCCAGGATATCCCCGAGGTAAAATAGGTGATTTCAACCGGTACCCGGCAGGCCTGATCTGCTTTTATCCGCCAGATTCCCACATCTTTGGCCCCGGGAGGGTAAGTGATGTCTACAACATCAATCTTGTCAGACTCTTTTTTCATTTCAAGACTAAGGGAGGTGGGATCTATTTTTGTATTGGCCCAGGAAAATTGCAACTGGTTTATCCCTTTGACAAAGTTTAATACTCTTTTGTCACGGACAAGGGTTAAATCTGCTTTGTTATAAAT
>QMMT01000083.1 GCA_003647385.1 Deltaproteobacteria bacterium | reverse complement strand
GGCCCTCGGACTTCAAATCCGATGTGGGGCGCTAGAACCGTCCCGGGTGGGTTCGATTCCCATGCCCTTCCGCCAATTTATTCTATAACTTCAAAGTGTTATATTTATCAAACTCGTGGCAATTCGTGGCCTTCCCCTTTACATGCTGAAATCTTTACTTTCAATATTTGATAAGGTAGAGTATTTTCTAAATTTGATGATATTGACATTTTATCAATCATATTTTCTAGGAAATTTTAAATGATAAAAAAAAATTTGTTCTTATGTGTCCTGATGTTCTTTGGTTGTGCAACTTTAACTGATTTACGCCTTTCAGAGGAGTTTGATACGGTCACCGATTCTTATGAATCCGCCTTAAGTTGGGAAGAGTTCGAAATGGCGAGTAGTTTTATGTCAAAACAAAACCCCAAAAAGGAACGAGCATTACCCGATAAGAAATTTTTTAAGAAGATTAAAATTATATCATACGAAGTACAAAATCGTAAAATGAATATCAAAAAGTTAATGGTCGAACAAACTGTTGAGATCACATATTATAACACAGATTATATGATTGAAAAGGTTGTTGATGATAATCAAATTTGGATTTATGAGGATAATTCCTGGCGCCTTTCCACGGGGCTGCCAGTTTTTGAATAATGGAGACCATTCCAGAACAGGGCCATTTCTGACCCTGCATTTTCCTGATTCTTATTAAAGGACTTTCAAACCCAATCCCTACTCCGGCAGCAAGGTCAATATATGAGAGCTCTTTTCTTTTATTTGTGCATCTGTAAACAACATCTTACGATACTTGCTTTGCAGAAACATCCGGGCCTGATCATCATAGAATGGGCTCATAAAGTTACCTGAATTACCCGTTGGAAGGATACTCCATGATTCTTCAGGATTATTACAGTCAATCAGCCTTCTGGTGGAAGGTAAAGAAGAAACCTTATATTCATGATCACCCATCTTTGATTTAAACCTGTTAATGGAAGGAAACTCAGCCGGACAGGGGAAAGGCCCCACATTAAACAAAATATTTAACGGTTTTTTCCTGCCCACTGCATGAACATATTCAATAGTATGGACAGATCCCCATTGCCAGTTTTTCTCCTTTGCACCCAATTTTGATACCATTTCTTCAACAGCCTGTTTAAATCCGTTCAGAACAATAGTATCCCTGGATTTAGGCTGTATAGAAGGATTTTTTCCTGTAACAGGTGGTTTGTCATTTTTTAAAAACCGTTGTAAAAAATTCCAGTAATCTACCAGATTTAAATAGGTCTTCAGGTATTCAGGACCAATATGACTTTCCAAAGTCTCTTTCATTATATGATAAATGGTGAACTCAAAAACAGTTCCGCCAATAGTATTTAGTTCCATAAATCCATCCCAGGATTTCAACTGGGCAAAAGCCTTAGTCTCATTCTCTGAAAAAGATTCTTTTTCAGATTCAAGGATGGGAATAATCCGTGCTGCAATCTTATGTCCTTTATTGAGTCTGGTATCCGTTTGAACCGCTTTGAGTTCTTCTATACTCCATTTCTCTTTTTTTGACAGTAGTTCATAGATTCTTGCAGCCCTGTCCGAAGGCCTGAAATATCCGGTCACCACCCCGATAGGATCAATGGGTACATGAGTAGGCAAATTATTTGATGTGATAATCAAACCTGTCTCAGGATTCTCCATTTGAGGATTTTTCTCAAAGGGAAGATACCCCAGGAGTTCATCTTTACCCGAACTTCCGTCGTGTATCTTTTTCCCGCTTACATGGGCAGGGCGGATCGGCAGCCGTCCTGCTGCCCACCACCCTATATTACCGGTGTTGTCAATATAGGAAATACTTAACCCCGGAGCTGCAATTTTGGATACAGCCTCTCGAAACTCCTGCATGTTCACAGCCTTCCCCATTTCATAAGCAAAATCCAAAATAAAATTATCTTTCTGAAGGTATACCCAGGACACTGCCACGGGCTTTCCTTTATATCCCTTTATATAATCACTGATAACAGGACCGTGGGGTGTAACTCTTATGGTCAGTGACTCATCAGGCGCCCCTTTAACTTTTATTATTTCTTTAATAATCCGAGCTTTGACAAACTCTCCCTTGAATTTAACAAGACTTGTATCATCAGGATGAAAGGTTTCTGCATACAAGTCCATATCATCATTCTCAAACATGGTAAGAGCCCAGGCCTTAATTGAGTTTTGAGCCATCATGGGAAACGGCAACAATGGCAGATGATAGCCATAATTCTCATATCCCGGGTATTGGACATGGGCTTCATACCAGACACCCGGATTTGCAATACCGATATGAGGATCATTGGCCAGCAATGCATGTCCGTTTTTACTCCTTGACGGTGCCATTACCCATGAATTGCTTCCTGCAAAGGCAGGAACAATCTTTGCTGCCTGATCTAAAACAGTCTGTATTGAAGCATTAAAACCTGTAAACGCATTATCAACAGATATTGATTCAGCCAATGACCCTTCAATAAAAGGAGAAACTCTGGATTGATCGATAGTATGATCATCTGTATAATCACCGGCAGGCTCCATAATAGTGGTTCTGTTTTCCAGAGTATATTTCGGAAACACCATGGCAAGATCTTCCGGAGTGAAAAAGGATTCAAACATGGTATAAAGAGAATCCCTTTTAATCCCATCGGCAAATGAATACGCCATATACCCTATCATGGCAACAGAATCCAGCCGGGTAAAAGGCCGTGGTTTAAATCCAAGCAGCGTATATTCAACAGGCAAAGAACCAAGACTTACAAAATGGTTTACCCCTTCAAGAAAAGCATCCAGATATTGCAGTGCTTCAGGATTGATTTTGTCCTCATCAGCAAGATAAGCTTCCCCTCGATGCCGAAGCATCAGCGTTCGAAACATCTTATCAATTTTCAAAAGCTTGGGTCCCAGAATTTGGGAAAGCTCACCCCTTGCAAGCCTTCTCTGCAACTCCATTTGAAAAAGCCGATCCTGGGCCAGAGTAAATCCAAGGGCGAAATAAGCATCTTTTGCATTTTCTGCTTTAATATGAGGCACACCCCATTTGTCACGAACAATCTGAGTTTTCTCTTTTACCCCAATAGTCACAACAGATCCGTCAATATCAGGCAACAAACCGGAAAGATAAAACCAGGTACCACCACCGACAAGAATAAGCCCGGCCACAAGAATCAATATAAAATACACCATGAATTTACGAACAAATTTCATTTGATCTCCTTTTTAAAAAAACCTTCAGTATAAAAATCATACTATCCGTCAGTATAAAAGGCATTGGCCATTCTTACAGAATCGAAATAGAGCTCTGGTATCTTTTTTTCAATGGGACTTCCTGACAGCGCCTTGAAAATATTATTATCCCAATTTCCCTTTTCAAACCCGATGATAATATCTAACATTCTACTGAATTCCCTGTCATTTCCCAAAAGAGCTGTCTTCATTTTATCAGAAAAAGCAACATGCTCGAGAATATTTTCCATTTTACAATCCATCAAGGCATCCATAAATGAAAAAAGACCCAGCGTAAATAATTCGTCAATTGAAAATTTAGTTTTAAAAATACTACTGAATTTTTCACACATTCTAGCGCGGATTATCGAGGCCCGTACTAACTCATTGGGCTTTTTTACTCCTAAATCCGATACGACAACAATATTAATAAATTTTTTGAGTTCATCCTCCCCAACATAGGCTATGGCATCTTTAATTGTATCAATAGGAATCCGTCTGTTAAAATATGCCGAATTAGCATATTTTAACAACTTGAACGATACAGGGGCATCATTTTTAATGAATGTTTCAATTTTCTTAAGATTTAATTCTTTTTGGCCAATTTCATTAATCAGCTTCAGCTTGGTTATTTGGTTGGGTGATACTCCCTTTGTTGATAATACTTCTGGTTTGGAAAAAAAATAACCCTGGAATAAGCTGAACCCCATTTTTTTTGCAACATTAAACTCATCGTAGGTTTCAACTTTTTCTGCCAAAAATTTAACCGTATATTTGGATTTGATTTTGGTTATGATTTCTGAAAGTGAATTGAGCGGGGTCGCCCTTAAATCAAATTTTATAATTCTGGATAATTCAATCATAGGGTCAAATTTACTATGATACACAAAATCATCCAATGCAATCGTATAACCTCTGTCCTTAAACTGAGAAAGAGCTGACAAAAGGTCTTCTTCCGGCTCAATATCTTCTAACACTTCAATGATAAACTGCTCTTTAGGAAGGAACAATGGTACTTTTTGAAGAATCAATTTTTTTGTAAAATTAACCAATCCCATCTTGCTGCCTAAGATTTCGTTAAATTCAAAAGGAAAAAAGATACTGGATAAAAGATTTGAAGTGGCGATATCACCATCAATATCAGGAAATGAATTTTCCAGACCTAATCTGAACAAAAGTTCATAGCCGAAAAGTTTTCTGTTTTTTGTAAAAATCGGCTGCCTTGCAATAAATACTTCCATGTTTTTTAACATTATCTTTTTTTGATTGATAAATCAAATCATGTGTTAAAGAAACCGCACATTTCTATTGGTCACTAACATTTTATAAAAATAACTTTGCAAACTGCCTGGATACCTGTATCATTAATTAACTGGTTCAATAATTTTCTACACACATTTAAAATTGTATTAAGCTTATTTTAAGATCATTTTAACCTTTGAAAGGAGATTATCATGGAAGAAAGCGTTTACAAAATTGTTGAAATTGTAGGATTTTCTGAAGTTTCCTGGGAAGATGCCGCTAAGGCTGCCGTCGCAGCTGTTGACAAATCTGTCCGTGATATGCGGATAGCTGAGGTTGTGATGATGGATATGCGTTTAGAGGACAACAGGATTGTTGGTTACCGTACCAAATTAAAAGTTTCTTTTAAACTTGAATAATTTAGAAGAAAAATCTCTTTTATAAAATTTCTTTCACCCCTGGAATGCTCGTGATTGTGAAACAGTCTTTGCCCTAAGCATTATACAATGGGAGTCCACACTTTTACTGGTGTGCTAAGTTCCAGCTTGTAAGGAAAAGCCTAAAGGTAATACTGGACACCCACCTTTTGAACCATGGTTCAAAGTCTTAACAAGCAGCACGGCAATTTTGGGGGTGATTATATCAAAGGTTTCATCCACTCGTATATTTTATTAAAGGTTTCTTCTCTATTCACTTCGTTAAAATTTTCATGATAGTTTTCTGTATTGGCTAAATATGTCAGCAGTTTTGAATTTATTTTTTTTAATAAACGTTCTGATTCAATCGTATTTGCCACCTGATCATTTCCTGCCACCACAGCAAAAAGCGGATGCGCCCAATGCTGAATATTTTCTTTAACCCAATCTTGAGCGGAAAACAGTTCGCTGCCAAATCGGATAGATGCTTTGGCCGCTCTAAGCCCATCACTTTCATCCTGCCGGTGACGCTGGGTAATTATTTCATCATGGGTCAACAATTCTGTGATATCCTGACTGGGAATAGGCAAATTTGGAAAAACTTTACTCAGTAATTTTATCATCGGAATAACAAGTGGATTTACTTTAATTGCATTTTCATAATAAGGAGAAGAGAATATATATCCTTTAAATCTGGATTTATTTTCATTGGATCGAAGGCCTATATGTGTTCCTATCAAAGCCCCTACAGAGTGTCCCAAATAAAAAACCGGAACATTTGGATAATGGTCTTCAACCCATTTTAAAAAAATATCCGTATCTTCAAGAAACTGTTCAAACGCATCAATGCAAACCTTTTTCTGCTTATGGCCACGCAAATCATAAGACACGGTTACGATACCTCTTTCTTTAAAAAACAATGCCGGAGTGATATAATCTCCCGCATGGGCTAATCCACCATGGACAGCCAATAATACTGCCTTAGGGGAATCTGGTTCCCAAATATGGATATCCAATTTTAACCCGTCTTTCGTTTTTAAAACATCCAACCGTGTTTCTGAAAATCTCATAATATGCCCCTTAAAAATGCTTTTGGATTATCATCATATGTTATCTTTCAATGTGGATATTTTCATCCTTGCCGGAAGTTTTTTAATCTGATACTCAATTTTATATGCCTCACTTTTCGTAAGATTCTGCTGGACAGCGGCAACTTCAACCGGGAGTCTGGACCTTGTATACTTCGAAGCAATCCCTTGATTGTGTTTTTTCAAACGATTTTTAAGATCCTTGGTAACACCGCAATACAACGAGTTATCAGAACATTTTAATAAATAGACCGACCAATCTTTCAAGTGCTATCCCCATTCAATAATTTTTTTTGTTGAATCTATTGTGATCAAGGGGATGTTGTCAAGGAATTGATAAATACTTGAATAATCTTTTTTTGTATGCAAATTAGATATAGACATTAAAAAAAGGAGCTGAATCATGACTAATTTTTTATTTGTGTTAAGTAAGGATGACAATGAAACTGCAACCCGATGTTTTCAGTTTGCCAAGATTGCTCATTCAAAAGGTCATCATGTTGATTTGTTTTTTATTGATGGCGGTGTTATGTGGGCGGATCAGGATCGAGATTTAAACATAAAAACGGATACAGGAGACTGCCCGGCAGATTATTTTCCCTATCTGGTCGATAATGAAGTTGCCATAGGAATATGCACTCCCTGTGCTAAAAACCGTGAGATTGATGAGACAAAGTTTTTCAGCAATATGCTGCTGGATGGCGGGCCGCATCTGATTGATATGGCGGTTGAAGCAAAAGTGTTTAATTTCTAAGTGGAACGTATGAAAATACTATTTTTTTTTATTACCATACTTTTATTGACGGCAACAAATGTTTATTCAGAACAGCCACCTGCTAAAATGGTAATGGTTCAGTCTGTTATGTGTGAATCTATTAAAAATTTTCAAGCAGTAAACCCCGGAGTGGTCTTCTCAATATCCCTGGGGGAAGTTTTCTGTTTTTCAAATTTTGATCCGGTCTTTGAAAAAACCCATGTGCTTCACAAATGGTATAGAAAAGACAAACTGGTTTTCACCATGCGTCTGACCCTTTCTCCTCCGAAATGGTCCACTTTCAGCAGAATACAGATTCGGGCTGCAGATAAGGGGCCCTGGCGTGTCGAAATACGGGATGCCGGTGACACCCTTTTGCAGACCCTAAGATTCAGTATGGCAGACTGATTGATAATGGAATCTCTTTTATATTTATTCTCCGGGTTTCGCTGGCAGGATGCCTTGGATATCCTGTTAAACAGCTATATTTTATTTCGGCTGTATGTCCTTTTCCGAGGAACCAATGTTATTCGGGTGTTGCTGGCATTCTGTCTTCTCTGGATTGCCAGTCAGGCTGCGGTCCCCTTAGGCCTGATCATCACGAACTGGGCAAAGCAGGGTGTTATTACTGTGGCAGCTTTAATTATCATCATTGTATTCAGGAATGAAATTTCAAGTGTTCTCCAAACCAAAAATCTGAAATCATTTTTATGGGGGATCCCCCGGTATCAATCTCATACACCTCTGAATATCATTGTTGAAAGCGTATTTGAACTGGCCGAAAAAAAAATCGGGGCATTGATTGTACTTCCCTTAAAACAGGGTTTGGACAGCCTTATTCAAGGCGGCATTCCCATAAAGGGCAAACTGTCT
>QMMT01000082.1 GCA_003647385.1 Deltaproteobacteria bacterium | reverse complement strand
TAATAAATCCCAAACCATTTTCATGGTTTTTTTTAGTATTTTACTGTTGTCAGCAGCACCTGAAACTGCTGTTTCAGGAACTTTAGATACCAACAATCTGCCTGTGTGGAAAAAAATTGATACACAACACACAATTATTTATTATCAGTGTTTTAAAGATTTAGAGGAATTTAATAAAAAAGTAAATTTCAGCGCGCCAATAAAAAAATCAGGTCTTGCCAACTCAATTTCCGACGAAATTGATGCCTTATTTAAAAGATCCCAGCAACTTCTTGGCATGCATGGTTTTGTAAATAAAATCAAAGTTAAAATATTTAAGAACAAACAACAGCTTGATGATGCCTATTTTAGAACTTATAAAAAAGACGCTGATGCAAGAGCATGGTATACCCATGAAAGACTCACCGTGTTTATACAATTGAATGATCTTCATAAAGGTATGCTTGCGCATGAATTAGCCCATGCCATAATTGATCATTATATGATTATCCCACCCCCTGAGGAAACGGCTGAAATCCTTGCAGGATATGTTGATATTCATCTCGTTGAATCTATGAACAAATCCGGTAATGACAAAAACAAACCTGACAGTGCCCAGGGATATTCAGCAAAATAAATCGTTTTTCAAAGGACATTTAATTAGAATAAATTATCTGACCTGCTCTATCGGTAATGGTCGTACTGATGATTTTACCGCCGTCCAGGCGATGGGTGGCACAGGAGATTCAGGGGTCATATGCACGGACAGCCATTTCAATTTTATTCAAAATTGCTTCATCATAAACACCATCTTTGATTAGATCCTTTGAAGCCTTATCCACACTCAGATTAATGGCCGCAAGGTTATGTGTTGTCCCCACGATCAGATTGGCCTTTGTTATCAAGCCATTTCCATCTGTCGTATAATCGTGGATCAAGGTTCCCCTGGGCGCTTCAACACATCCAACTCCCCTGCCGGCTTTGGGTGTGGCTTTTGCCCGGACATTGGTGTGGGTTATCCGGGGTTCCTTCAATATCTCAATGGCCCGTTCGCAGGCATAAACCGCCTCAATCAGCCTTGCATAATGATACAGAAGGGTTGCCTGGGCCGGACGTCCGAACTGCTCCCTGAACATTTCAAGTTCCGCTTGTGCTCTGGGAGTTGAAATGGTCTTGGCCACGTTAATTCTGGCAAGGGTATTGGATCTGTAAATTCCTTTGGGGGCATCGGAATCCAATGAAAATCCCTCATCCCATACTTTGGCATAGGGAAATTTTCCATATGAAAACGGAACGACTTTTTCTGCCAGATAATCTGTATAATCCGCCGGATCAAACTCCATACGGGTGCCATCCGGTTTCATTAAACACAGATTACCGTCATAAAGATTCAGGGCGCCGTCTTTGTCCACCATTCCGATAAAACCTGTTGTAATGGTTCCCAAACCCGGCAGTTGGTCATTAAATTGAGGGAATACTTCTTTTTTGGCATACTCCATCGCGAACAGAACAAAATCTAAGACTTCCGACATTGTGGCTAAAAATTCTTTTCGTTCATCCTCTAAAAGCGGTTTGATAAAACCACCCGGCACCCCTGCAACCGGATGAATGGCTTTGCGGGAAAATCTGTCCAGGATCATTTTTGCCTTATGCCGTATCTTGACGACCTTTCGGGTAAGTTCGGGTTTTTCCTTTACCAGCCCCATAATATTGCGGACGCTGTAATCTTTATCAGAACCGATTAAGAAATCTGCTCCGCTGAGAAAGAAAAAGTGAAGCAATTTATCCTCTACATGAGCAATGGTCAGCATCAACTCCCTTAACAGACTGCCCACAGGGGATGGCGTAACGCTGAAACACCCGTCAACGGCCTTATTTGATGCAATATGATGCATCCAGGGACATATGCCGCAAATCCGGCTGACAATCCTGGGAAGCTCTTCAGCAGGCTTCCCTTCAACAAATTTTTCAAAACCCCTTAATGACTTAAACGCAACTTTTGTATTGTCAACATATCCATTTTCATCCAGATAGATATGGATCGAAGCATGCCCTTCAATACGGGTGATCGGTTTAATATGGATAATCCTGGCCATTTATTTATGTTTCCTTGATTTTAAGGATATGGGGCGTAACCGTCCGTGTCCGCCGGAAAATCGGAGTAAAGATACCATTTCCGGTAGAGAGCCTATATCAATACCATTAGAAGAAAGAGCATTCAGTATGCCAAGTTTTTGATTTCCCTGATGTTGGATCGGGCCATAACAGCCCCTGCATGGCATACCTGCAGTTATGCACCTGGCAAGGTCCTTATCCCCGCCGCAACCATCTCTTGTGACCGGCCCCATACATAGAAATCCCTGCTCGATAAAGCATTTAAATTGATCTGGATTTTCCAAATCTTGAGAATCTTTCCAGTCAGGCAGTTTGAGAGGTCTTTTCAAATTGGTTACCTCTCCTATGCCTTCCCTTTGGGCTGAACAATTGTCACATACCGATTTTTCAGGCAGCACATAGTCTTCGCCTTTTTCCAAAGCACATATTAGATTAAAAAGATGATCCGGATGGGGCGGGCAGCCGGGAAGGTAGAAGTCCACTTTAATTTTCTCATCCAGGGCATGACAGCTTTCCAATAACCCGGGAACCAGTTCAGTTGGAAACCGGTCTGTTTCATCTGTATTGTCGGTTTTAAAACAACAGGTCATAATCTGTTCATTTGTATAGGAGTTTGCAAGTGCGGGAATCCCTCCATGGGTGGCACAGGTACCCATCCCGATGATAAAATCACAGGATTCTCTCATGGCAAGAGCCAATTGAAGATTCTCCCGGGTTTTTATACTGCCACTGACAAGTCCGATATCGGCTTTGGGAAGCTCCAGAACCTGAGCGTTTTGTAAATTTTCAATATGTTTGCTGTCCATCAGGAGCGGAAGGTGTACGATTTGAACAACTTCCAGAAGTTTTAAAAAATTTTCACCCATATCAAGCAGGGAAATCTCACATCCGGAACATGCATTCAATGACTCTCCTGCTATTTTAACGGGCATTTTAATTCTCCCCTTAAACCAGGCTTATTATACCCGGCATGGTTTCTTTTATTCTAAACTTTTACCTGCACGGATTTTACCTGCAGGCTGCGCCGTTTGTACCTTGCTTTTTTCTTTTTTGCAGCTGATGCCCTTCTGACCTTCTGGAGAGCACTGCTGGCAAACTCTGCGTTATCTTCAATCTTATACTGCTCGATGCTCCTGCGACTTCTGGCATCTGCCAGTATTGCTCTTCCCAACGGTGTTCGTGTAATAACGGTTGTCCATCCCTCATCCGCCCCTATCCCGCCAAAGGAAATATCTGCGAACTCAGCAGAAAAATCAGAACAATAGTGACAGGCATACCGCTTTATCTCCTCTATCTGGTCCAATTCAATGGTTTTGACCTCTCCTGTTTTCAAAATAATCATCAGTTGATCCCTCAGGTTGATCCGACTCACATCATCCCATTCAATACCGGCAATATCAGCTAACTTCTGCTGCTCCTTAACCCCGAAGGTTAAATTACCTGAACAAAAGAGTCCAAAACAAACTTTTATAGCATCTGACGGTATCAGGTTTAAGACCTGCATCTTACGAAGAGATTTAATCTGGCAAGGGGTGCCCACCAGAGCAACCCTGCTCAGTCCTTTTTTGATCACAGAACCAAACTCTTCTATGGTAGAAAAGGTAACGTACTGGTCACTGAATCGCTTCATTCCATGGGAGGTGTCAAAAAAAAGACCGGCTGACTCAATTATCTCTTCCCGGGTGGTGGCAAGAAAGGGCTGCCGCTGGAATCGACCGACAGGACGGGCCACAATGGCGCCATCGATCCGGTTACGGTCAAAAAGGTGAAGAAGAAGTGCGGTTACAGCACCCCCATCCGTTGCACAATCCCTTACCAGAGAATCTGATGCCCGGACAACAGTGGTTTCAATAACCCTTCCTATGGGTTCGCTCCAGGCAGCGTTACGTTTGGTTTCCTCATCCAGGTCTTTGATTTCAGGGCAGATGGAATAACAAAGGCCGCATTCTATACATTTTTCTATATCCCCATAGACAGGTTTTCCATTCTGATCAATTTCAAGGGCACCATAATTGATCGCAGTGCAGAAGGTGACACATCCCCCGCACCGGTAACACAGTCCGGGTTTTTGAACTTCCTGTACCAGGTTAAAAAACGTTTTCATCGTAATGACACCTTGCTTTATCAATCTATGAATACATCATTTAAAGTCTGACCCGTTTTAGATCATCTCCAAGACACTCCCGCTCATTTTCGCCTAAAACACCCATTGCCAGGCATAAAATTGTCCATAAATGAACCGGTTTAATTTTTACATTATAATGGTGACTCAACTCCCTTATCTGGCTGTGGCAGTTATTACACGGGGTAACACAATACGTCGCATCGGTTTCCAGAATCTGGTCAATTTTATTTTTCCCATATTGAAGTCTTTCCCGGTTAAAATCTGTCTCCATTGCACCGCCGCCTCCTCCGCAACAATAGTTGTTGGAACGGTTGGGGTACATATCTACAAAATTTTCCTCGCCAACAACTTGTTTTATCACAAATCTGAGTTCATCCGCGATAAAATCCCCATAGCCTTTTCGAACCAGCTGGCAGGGGTCCTGTACGGTAAACTTTATTTTTAAATCCAGATTCCAGTCGGAATTCACCTTAAGCCGGCCCTGCCTGATCCATTTTGCATAATATTCAATAATGCTTTTAACTTTAAAAGTATGTGGTATCTTAAAATTTTCCAGTCCCTTTCTCACTGCAAAAAAATCATGACCGCATTCTGTATTCAAAAGGACTTTACATCCTAAATCTTCAATAATTTTTGCCTTGGTTCTAACCAGATTTTCCCATGCACCCGTATCCGATAGAAACATGCAGTAATTCTCAGCAGCCCACCCGGTAGAACCATATGTCCAATCCGCCCCTGCCAGATGCATAATCTTCCATAAGGGAGCCATTTTTGCAGGTGCTTCGGCGGGCATCTTTGAATTCTGATTTAAAAACAGCATTGCCCCTTTTTTATCCATGGGAACATTTAATTTTTCAAATCCCTGCTGGGTCTCCCTGATATCATCTGCAACATCCTCAACAATAAACTGCCAGTCCTCGGCATTTATCCCCATTGGGGAACAGGTTTTATTTTTAAGAGCCGTACTGCAAAATTCTACAATACCTTTTGGCCTCTTATCCTCCGGCCAGTTACTGCGGATGATGAAAACCAGTTGCGGGATGTCTATATCCATTGGACAGACATGCACACAGCGGTCACAGGTGGTACACATCCATACCCATTCACTGGTCATTATTTCTTTGTCCAACCCCAGAGAAATCATCCGGACAAATTTCCTGGGATCCATTCCGGCAAGACCGCTGGCCGGACACCCGGATGAACAGGCACCACAGGTAAAGCATAAATTCAGGTTGCCCCCGTCCGGCAGGACAGACATCACCAGATCCTTTATCATGTTAGAGCTTTCTTTTCCAAGCTCTACAGGCATTTGGACTCCGTGATCCTTTACAGAATCGGAACGACTAAGGTCGGGGTCTATCATTTTTTCACGCTTCCTATCCCTGTTTCTTTTCTTTATATGGCCCCAGTTTCTGAATCTTCAATGTAAAATTAATGATCAATTCGGCAAAAGCATATGCTTCTGCCGAAGAAATCCATTTAAGATCAAACCGTTCAGGGTCAATGCCAAGGTCTTCTAAAATAATGTCTATTACATTTGCCCTGGCAGATGCTTTTGTATTTCCCTCCAGATAATGGCATGCTCCCGGATGGCAGCCAAGGACCAGGACACCATCAGCCCCCTGTGAAAATGATTCAACCACCAGATCCGGATGGACCATGCCGCTGCACATCACCCTTATGGGTCTTAAATTCGGCGGATACTGCAGCCGTGCCACTCCGGCCAGATCTGCACCGGTGTAAGAGCACCAACGGCAAAGGAACCCAATGATAACCGGTTCAAATCGCGGAATCATCTGCCAGTCTCCGATAAGATTTTATCCTGTCCCATCAAAAATCCTTTTCCAGAACCGTTTCTTTTATAGCGGCCCTTACCTGGGCCTTTAACTGCTCCATTGTAAATCCATGGACCATGATGCCCTCCTTTGGACAAGTTGCTGCGCAAAGACCGCATCCCTGGCACAAGGCAGGATCTATGACCACCTGAACCCCTGCTTGAGACTTTTGTTCTGCATGATTCAAAATTGAAATAGCATGGAATGGACAGACATCAACACATAGTGCACATCCATCACAAGCATCCGTAATAAAGGATTTAATAGCTTCCGATTTTATCTCTTTGTTGGAAAGAAGTGTTATCACCCTGTGAGCTGCAGCCCTCGCCTGTTCAATGGACTCATCCATCGGCTTGGGGTAGTTGCAGATTCCTGCCAGAAACAGACCTGCAGCAGATAATTCCACAGGCTTGAGTTTTGGATGAGCTCCATTGAAGAAGCCATCTGAATTGACAGCAAATTTAAAACAATCGGCAAGATGTTTATTATCATGGGCAACAACGCCGGTTGCAAGGCCTAAGTAGTCTGCCGTGATTCTTATATGCCGCTGGATAATCGGGTCAAATACCTCAACAATTACATGATTTTTATCCATTGTAACAACCGGTTTTTGCTTTCTGTTATACCGGATGAAGATAGTGCCAAGATCCCTTGCTTCCGTGTAATATTCCTCCCATTCACCATAGGTCCTTATTTCCCGGTAAAGGATATAAACCTTAATATCCGGATTGCTCTGTTTTAAGGCGATGGCCGCCTTGACCGAATGGATACAGCAAATCCTGCTGCAATACGGTCTTTCAGGCTCTCTTGAGCCAACGCACTGGATGAACACTACACTATCCGTTTTTTGAACTTCAACGGGGTGATAAAGAACTTTGCTGTCAAACTCCATCTGAGTCAGTATCCTGATATTTTCACCATAGAGGTATTCATTGGGCCTGGCTTCCCTGGCACCGGTGGTCATGACTGCGGCACCAAAGATGATTTCTTTTCGCTCGCCTGCAATGTTGAGGCTGCCTTTAAAATTGCCAACAGAACCCGCCGCTGATTCAAGCGTTGTATTTTTGTATACTACGATATTCTTATCCAGGTGAACCCTGCTGATCAAATCCTCAAGCATGGGGCTGACAGCTTCTTCCTTAAAGCAGATTTTAAGTTTTAAAGCATTTCCCCCAAGAATACCGCTTTTTTCAATA
Organism: Deltaproteobacteria bacterium; assembly: GCA_003647385.1. Taxonomy (GTDB): domain Bacteria; phylum Desulfobacterota; class Desulfobacteria; order Desulfobacterales; family Desulfobacteraceae; genus Desulfobacula. The sequence goes on along the minus strand of QMMT01000082.1, from coordinate 404 downwards.
AGAATTGTTTTTATCCCCATCTGAGCAATCGTCAGCGCACTGTTCATGCCGGCAACCCCGCCGCCCACTACAAGAGCAGTCTGCTCAACCTTGATCCGTTCCTGGTCTAGAGGATAATTATGGGCTACCTTGGCCACTGCCATTCGTACCTGATCTTTTGCCTTCCGGGTAGCACTTTTGGAATCCTTTTGGTGAACCCATGAATTCTGGTTCCTGATATTGGCCATTTCCACCATAAACCCATTCAACTGTGCATTCTTCAAAGTTTCCTGAAACATCTGCTCATGGGTCTGGGGTGTACAGGCCGCAATTACAATCCGGTTCAAAGAGAACTCTTGAATTCTTTTGGTAATACTTTCCTGGGCATCAGCTGAACAGGAAAAAAAATTATTTTCCGCATAGGT
>QMMT01000081.1 GCA_003647385.1 Deltaproteobacteria bacterium | reverse complement strand
TCCTTGTACAGGGGTATTTAAAATGAAAGGAATTTTGAGATTTAAATTTTAAATTATGAATTAATTAAAAACTCAAAATTAAAAATTAAAAAAGTGTTTACAGGAATTATTGAGAGTTTCGGAACAATAAAACGGATTGAATCCAAAGGAGAAGGAAAAGTACTTCACATTGGTTGTGATCTGGATCTATCCGAGACAAAGATGGGTGATTCCATTGCTGTAAACGGAGCATGCCTTACTGTCGTTGGCCTTGAAAAAAATACTTTTAAGGTAGATATGGCACCGGAAACGGTTGAACGGACAACTTTTAAGCAGTTGACGAAAGGGTCCAGGGTCAATATAGAACGGGCACTAAGACTGTCAGACAGGATTGACGGTCATCTCGTCTCAGGGCATATTGATGGAACCGGAATCATTTCTTTGATAAAAAAAAAGAGCAATGCCGTGATCATCAAAATTGATATAGGGTCAAAGCTTGCTGCAGACATGATTGAAAAAGGATCGGTCGCTATAGAGGGAATCAGTTTAACCATCAATCAATGTTCTGACAAAGATTTTGAAGTCAGTATTATCCCTCATACGGCAGACATCACTACTATCGGGTTAAAACATGTCGGTGACAAGGTTAATATAGAAACCGATATGATCGGGAAATATGTAAAAAAAATAGTACTGGGAAGTGTTTCAAGAAATGATGCATTGTCCAAAGGGCAAAGAGATATCAGTATGGAACTTCTCGCAAAGAATGGATTTTTATAAAATTAAGGATTTTTTATATGCCGCATTTAACAATTGAACAGGCAATCAGCGATATTAAAAAGGGCAAAATGGTCATTCTCGTGGATGATGAAGATCGTGAGAATGAGGGTGATTTGACAATGGCAGCCGAGGCTGTGACGCCTGACGCCATAAATTTCATGGCCAGGTATGGAAGAGGATTGATCTGTCTTCCCCTTGATTCCACGATTGCCGACCAGTTGGATCTGCCCATGATGGTGGATCATAACACCTCACAATATGGTACTGGATTTACCGTATCCATTGAGGCGAAAAAAGGGGTGACCACAGGGATCTCAGCAGCAGATCGCGCTACAACCGTCCTTACGGCAGTGGCGGATGACACCACATCTAACGATATTGCAAGACCCGGACATATCTTCCCTTTAAGAGCAAGGGACGGCGGGGTCATGGTAAGAATCGGTCAGACGGAAGGATCTGTTGATCTGGCCCGTCTTGCCGGCATGAAGCCTGCCGCGGTGATTTGTGAAATCATGGATGATGACGGCACAATGGCACGGATGCCCTCCCTGGAAAAATTTGCCAGAAAACATGGTATCGGTATCTGCACGGTTGCAGATCTTGTCAAATACAGACTTAAAACAGAAAGCTTTGTTAAAAGAGCAGCCCAGACGATTATTCCCACTAGAGTTGGTGGTGAATTTAAGATTATTGCCTATGAAAACGATATCGATAATTTGACCCATATTGCCCTGGTGAAAGGGGTCGTTGACCCTGAAAAAGAAATCCTGGTGAGGGTTCATTCAGAATGTATGACAGGTGATATTTTTTCCTCGCTTCGATGCGATTGCCAGGATCAACTCTATAAAGCCATGGCCATGATGGAAGAAGAAGGAAACGGGGTTCTTTTATATCTTCGTCAGGAAGGGCGCGGCATCGGTCTTGTGAATAAATTAAAGGCTTATGAATTCCAGCGACAGGGTCTGGATACGGTTGAAGCAAATGAAAAACTCGGGTTTAAAGCAGATATGAGAGATTATGGGGTGGGGGCACAGATGCTGGTTGATCTGGGTGTCAGGAAAATGAGACTTCTGACCAATAATCCTAAAAAAATGATCGGCCTGGAAGGCTATGGATTGAGTGTTGTTGAACAGGTTCCCATTGAAGTTGAGGCCAATTGTCATAACCAGGGATATCTGGAATGCAAGCAGGCCAAGATGGGCCATTTACTTCACATGTAAAGATTTTAATCTCATAACTTTTATAACCATAATATAAGGATACAAAAATGCCAAAAATTATAGAAGCAGGTTTACAGGCCCAGGGTAAAAAATTTGGAATCATTACCGCCCGTTTTAATGATTTTATTACCGGCAGGCTTTTGGACGGAGCGCTTGATGCGCTTATCAGGAGTGGGGCCTCGGATGAGGATATTACGGTTTTAAAAGTTCCCGGTGCCTTTGAAATCCCTTTGGCAGCCAAGAAAATGTTGAGCATGGGAACATATGACGCGATTATCTGCCTGGGTGCTGTCATTCGAGGGGCAACCACCCATTATGATTATGTGTGCGCAGAAGTGTCCAAGGGTATCGCATCTGTCAGCCTGGATGCCGATGTTCCGGTGATGTTTGGAATTCTCACCACGGAAACCATTGAACAGGCCATTGAAAGGGCCGGGACAAAGGCGGGGAATAAAGGGTTTGATGTTGCGCTTGGTGCTGTGGAAATGGCAAATCTTTCCGATAGTCTGAAAAAGGCTGAAAAATAATTATGGGTGACCGCAGGAAGGCAAGAGAACTTGTACTTCAGGCACTTTTTTCTTTTGACATGAATAAATCTGATTCAGGCAAATTTGATTCAGACCAGAACCTGGAAGCATTTTGTACCAATAATGAAGAGAAGCTCACACAAGGGATCAAACCTTTTTTTATGGACCTGGTAAATGGTGTGATGGAAAATCGATCTCAAATTGATACCCTGTTAAACCAGTATTCAAAAAACTGGAAAATTACCCGGATGCCTGTCGTGGATAGAAATATTATGCGGATTGCCATATTCGAATTTTTAAAGCACGCGGATATACCCCCCAGCGTTACCATTAACGAAGCAGTTGAAATTGGGAAAAAATATGGTACCAGAGATTCGGGTTCTTTTATTCATGGGGTGCTGGATCGTATTAAATTACAAGAAGGATTTTGATAGATAAAAAATTTGGAGGTTGTTTTGATTATAAAGAAACTTGAGGTTGGTCCGATTATGGCCAATTGTTTTATTTTAGGATGTGAAGCGACAAAGAAGGCTGCTGTGATAGATCCGGGGGATGATGCAGATCGAATTCTGATGGAACTTGCAAAGTCTGAGTTGAAAGTAAAATACCTGATTAATACCCATGGGCATTTTGACCATGTCAGTGCCAATAAAAGAATGAAAAAAGCGACCGGGGCACAGATTGCCATACATCCCGAGGATGAGCCCATGTTCAATGAACTCTCAAGATCTGCTCAGATGTTTGGGTTGTCGTCGGAGAATTCTCCGCCTGCGGATATTCATTTAAACGACGGGGATGAAATCAGCTTTGGTGAAATAACACTTAAGGTCATCCATACGCCCGGTCATTCTAAAGGGGGTATCAGTCTTTATACCAAAGGGCATCTTTTTTCAGGAGACACCTTGTTTGCAGGTTCCATCGGCAGGACGGATCTTCCCGGGGGTGATTATGATACCCTGATTTCAAGTATTAAAGAAAAGCTTCTGATATTTGATGAGGATACCATTGTGTATCCCGGCCATGGCCCCCAAACAACCATCGGCAATGAAAAGAGAATGAATCCCTTCTTAAGATGATGAGATGAATGGCCTTAAGAAGAATAGCCGTGAAAAGAATAAATGGCTAAAAAGTCTTCCTTTTTTAAAAGAGGTTTATCAGGAAAAAATTGAGATTGACCGGCCATTTGAACAGATAGCGGCATCGTTTGCCCAGGACAGGGGAACAGTACTATTATTGTCCGGTTCAAGTCTTGACTGCTCCCGATATCATATCCTTGCCGTAAGACCCTGGCTTGAGATGGTCAGTAAAAAAAAAATAGTGTCCTTAAGATGCCGGGGAAAAACGATCAATATACAGCAAGACCCCTTCTCAGTCCTCCAGGCGCTGCTGGACCGGTTCAAAATAAATGATGCCTGTTTTGATCTTCCGGTCCATTCAGGCTTGTTTGGATATTTTTCCTATGACTTAAAAAATTGGATTGAAAAACTTCCCAGAACATGCAGGGAGACCTATCTGCCGGAACTTTGTCTGTATGCGCCTTCCATTATCCTTATCCAGGATAAAAAAACAGATTTAACCCGGCTTTGTATTCCGGTGTTATCTCATGGCACAGATCTTAAAATGACAACCGGGATCATTCAACACAATAAAGATTATTTCTTTGACAGAATCAAAAAAAATGTCAAAACAAAGCCATTTTCCATCAATGGCTCAGGGTTTAAATCAAGTTTGTCTAAACCCGAGTACATCACGTGCGTCAATAAGATTATTGATTATTTAAGGGCGGGTGATATTTATCAGGCCAATCTTTCCCAGCGATTTGAGGCCGGTTTTTCAGGCGATGCGTATTCATGGTTTCTGGATTTGTTTGAACGAAATCCTGCTTCTTTTTTCAGCTATATCCATGCCGGTGATCATAAAATAGTCTCCACCTCTCCTGAAAGGTTTATAAAACAGACCGGCAGAACTGTTGAAACCAGACCCATAAAAGGCACCATTGCCCGGGGTAAAACAAAGGAACAGGACCATGAAAATGGTGTGAAGCTTACCCAAAGCATAAAAGATGATGCCGAGCTGACCATGATCGTGGATTTGATGCGCAATGACATTTCAAGAGTGACCCGGCACGGGTCCGTCATTGTCAAAGAGCACAAACGTCTTGAATCCTATGAAAATGTATTTCATCTGGTTTCCATTGTGCAGGGCGAACTTGAAGAGGATAAAACATCTGTTGATCTTTTAAAAGCTACATTCCCAGGCGGTTCTATCACCGGTTGCCCCAAGATTCGTTCCATGGAGATTATTGATGAACTGGAACCGGTCAACAGACATGTTTATACGGGCTCCATTGGATATATCAGTTTCCATGATACCATGGACCTCTCCATTGCCATCAGAACGGCTGCCATTGTCAATAATACCGTCTTTTTTTCCGTTGGCGGCGGTATCGTATCTGATTCAGACCCTCAAAAAGAATTTCAGGAAACCCTTGATAAAGGAAAAACATTAATGGAATCATTATCCGGTATGGTAAAAAAAGAGGGTGGCGATAAGGCTAAAGCCTGGGTGGATGGCAAAATTGTTGATCATGATCAGGCCCGGGTATCGGCCACAAGTTCCGGTTTCCAATATGGGGCCGGGCTTTTTGAAACGATTCGTGTGGATAAAGGAACCATATTTCGCCTGGAGGATCATGTGTTGCGCATGAATAAGGCATGGGAAAGCCTTTTTGATGACACACCACCTGATATCACCTGGGAAGATGTGATCTTTTCTTTAATAAAGGAAAATAATTTTGAAGATAAATTGCTTGCTGTTAAACTATTGATATCAAAGGATGAACAGCCAAGTGGCAAAAAAGTGTTTCTGGCCGGATTTGCAAGGCTGTATACTCACAGGCTTGAGATGCTGAATAAAAAAGGACTTGACCTTATTACCTACCCGTATCCGCGACAGACGCCTCTGGCAGATTATAAAACGTTAAATTACCTTTATTATGAACAGGCAGGCCGGTTTGCCATGCACCATCATGCAGATGAGGCTATTATTTTAAATCCCGATTTTACCGTATCAGAGACCAATACAGCCAGTATATTTGCCATAAAAGACAATACCGTGATGGTGCCTGAATCAGACCATGTACTGGACGGTGTAACACTGAAAACGGTGTTGACGATACTGTCGAACAAGGGGTATGATATTCAAAAAGAATCGATACCCAAAGAGATGTTTTGTTTATATCCAAATATTATGTTAACCAATGCATTAATGGGGGCTGTTAAGGTGTTGACTATTGATGGGGAAAGAATAGAACACAGAAAAGAGATCTGTTCCATGATCAATGGGCAGCTCTTTAAAATCTGAGCCAGAATTAATCCAGAAGGGAGTAAACCATGAGAAAATTATTAATTGCAGGTGGTGTTGTCGTTGTTATAGTGTCTGCTGTGCTTTTCCTTCCGCTCCAGAGTATGGCACAGCCAAAAATTATAATTGATGCCCCTGTTTTTACTTTTAAACCCGTGCCTGAAGGGGTTTTAATACCCCATGAGTTTATCATTAAAAATTCAGGAGACACCCTTTTAACGATAACCAATGTCAGGCCCCCCTGAGGGTGTGATAAACACTCCTTTGACAGGGAAATTCCCCCGGGCGGGGAAGGAAAAATAAAGGTCAGTTTTAAAACCAGTGGATACGGTGGAAGGACCATGAAAAAAGTCATTCTGGTCAAGACGGATGACCTTGAGAAAAAAAAGTTCAACCTGATTGTCACAGGACAGGTCGAAAAAGTTGTGGAGATTGATCCTTTATCCGTCTATCTGGAGGGGAAGCCTGGCGATACACTGGAAGCAGTTGTTAATATTACACCATCTGAAAAATATATGTTTTCAATTCTGGGACTGGAACAAAAAATAAATACAAAAATTAAAGCCAGGCTCATTGAACCAGAGGGAGATACTAAATCCTGGCAGATAAAGATTAAAAGTACTTCAGATACAGCAGATGATTTGTATGAAGTGCTCACCCTTAAAACAGACAGCCAGTATAAACCCAGACTCACCATACGGGTATATGCTATTTTCCTTAAAAAACAGGAACCAAAATCTTAAATTTACAGGATTTTTTTAAATAATAATAATAATGGATATTTTAAAAATTAAAGCAGTGGTGTTTGACTGTGACGGCGTGATGTTTGATACTGCCGTGGCCAACAGGAAATATTATGATGAAGTGCTGCAAGCCTTTGGTAAACCAAAGTTAAATGAAGAGCAGTTTATCAATGTTCATATGATGACAGTAAAGGAGGCCATTGACTATCTTTTTCCGGGAAAAGACGATTTGTCTGATGTATATGACAGCCTGAAAACCATCGGGTATCATAAATTTATTCAGTATATGAGTATGGAAAAAGGGTTAAAAGAGCTTCTTGTTAAACTAAAAGAAAACGGATATATTCGGGGGATTGCTACCAACCGGACCAATACTATGGAAAAAGTGCTGGAAGACTTTCACCTGGAAGGGTATTTTGAAGTGGTAATGACAGCGGCAAAAGTCAAGAAACCAAAGCCGGACCCGGAGCAGTTGCTGTTGATAATGGAAAAATTTAATCTTCAGCCGGACGAAATTCTTTTCATCGGGGATTCTGAATATGACTGCCAGGCTGCAGCCAGTGCAAAGTCAAAATTTGTGGCATTTAAAAATTCTGCACTTACGGCAGATTTTAATGTGAACTCAATGGATGAGATAGCCGGTATTTTACAGATAAATCAATAAAATTCTTGACAAATTTATCTATCATCATTACATGTTACAAGATTTTTTAAGTGAGAATTTAAGATAGATGTTTGAGTAAACATTTATCAAGGTGGTTAATAAACATAAATAAGGAGAACGAAGTAAATGTCTAAATTAGTAGCCCCCCATGGTGGAAAAGGACTCGTGATTTGCAAGCTTGAAGGCGCAGAACTTGAAGCAGAACTAAAAAAAGCAGCAGGCCTCAAAAAAATAGAAATTTCATCCCAGGTTAAAGGTGACCTGATCATGCTTGGTATTGGTGGTTTCAGCCCGCTTAACGGTTTTATGACCAAAGCTGACTGGAAAGGCGTTTGTGCTGATTTCCTTCTGGCTGATGGTACGTTCTGGCCAGTACCTGTAATGC
>QMMT01000080.1 GCA_003647385.1 Deltaproteobacteria bacterium | reverse complement strand
ATATACACCGGAACCTGTGAGCCTGAAAAAATATTTGAACGGAGTAATTTTATGACACATCACCACGACCACGACCACGACTACGATCATAATCATTCGCACGATCATAACCATGACCACTCCCATAGTCATGCGCATGATCACTCGCACAGCCACAACCATCCCCATGAATTGACCTTTGAACAGAAACTGGAAAAACTGTTTGGTCACTGGATTGATCACAATGACAGTCACAAGGATACATTTTTTATCTGGGCAGGCAGGGCAAAAGAGGCTGGACTTACAGAAGTGGCAGACAATATTGAAAAGGCAGGTCAATTGTCCGAAGACGTCACCCGGCAGCTCAAGGATGCATTAAATAAACTTAAGGGATAAGATGCCTTTTTTTCGTAACCAATTGTGATATGAGTATGCCGGCCATCATCAGGGTGCATCCAAAAATGGCTCGTCCTGAAAGAATTTCATTTAAAATGATCCATCCGCCAATGGCTGCAATAACGGATTCAAGGCTGAAGATAATCGCAGCATGGGGGGCAGGGCTGTTCTTCTGCCCATAGATCTGTAGTGAATATGCCACCCCCACAGACAATACGCCGCCATAAAGCAAAGGGATGGAAGCATTCAAAATATCAGCAAGGATAAAGGTTTCAAATATTACTGCCACCAAAAGGCTTAAACCTGCGCAAACCATGCATTGAACCAGTGAAAGCTGAGCCGTATTAAACCGGTTGGAAAATCTGCCGATAACGATCAGATGAAATGCAAATCCAACGGCTGAAAAAAGGACCAGAAGATCTCCAAAGTTTATATCCTGGTTCCGGGTTACACTTAACAGATACATGCCAACGATGGCAAAAATTGCTCCGATCCATGTGCCGAAAGATGTTTTGTCCTGTTTGAAGAACAGGCTTAAAAAAGGAACAATCACCACGTAAAGTCCGGTAATAAACCCTGCTTTGCCGGCGGTTGTGTAGACCAGTCCAACCTGTTGGAAAGACATGGCGAAAAAGAGGATAACACCTGAAATGATCCCTGATTTTAGAAGGCCATCCCTGTTTTTACCGGAGGGTCTGTTTTTTGTTAAAAAAATAATGGGCAATAAGGAGAGGCATCCCAAAACAAAACGCAGACCGGTAAAGGTAAAGGGCCCCATATGATCCATACCGATTCTTTGCGCAACAAAGGCCAGGCCCCAGATGGTTGCAACAAAGACCAATATAAAATCTGATTTAAAAGTGCTGACTTTCATGATATCCAACAATAAGTTAAAAAAAACATCTTCTAATATTTAACCCAAGGGTTCGTCAAGAAAATAAAATGGATAAAGCTATAATCAGTAAAAAAGAAATGGCCGGGCAGAGATTGATGCTGGGATTTGACGGCATTGATCTTAACGATGATTTAAAATATATCATTGCTGAAATCAACGCATGCGGCATCATACTTTTTAAAAGGAATATTCAAACGCCTGAACAGGTAGCCTTCCTCTGTGATGCCTGCCAGAACTATGCAAAATCATGCGGCATCCCGCCTTTGTTTATTGGTGTAGATCAGGAAGGCGGGACCGTTGCAAGACTTAAGGAACCCTTTACACTGTTTAAGGGGAATCCCTTTATTGAATCTGTCCAGGACGCCAGAGATTTCGCCGCTATCACAGCAACTGAGCTAAAACAGGTCGGGATTAACATGAATTTTGCCCCGGTTCTGGATATTGTGCCTGCCGGGGTGGACAGCATTATGAAAGACCGGGTGTTTAAGGGGGATGCAAAGACTGTTTCAAGATTTGGTACCGAAGTGATCCAGACGCTTCAGATGAATGGTATCATGGCGGTGGCTAAGCATTTTCCCGGTATTGGCAGAACCATTAAAGATTCCCATTTTCATCTTCCCGTGCTGGATATTGATATTGAGACCCTGAAGCGTTCTGATATGGTTCCATTTGTAGCGGCAAAAAGTAAAGAGGTCTCAGGCATAATGATGTCCCATATTCTTTATCCCAAGCTTGACAGACATTGGCAGGCAAGTTTGTCGCCGTTGATTGGCAACGACCTTTTACGCAGTCAAATGGGATATGACGGCCTTGTAATGACCGATGACCTTGATATGAAAGCTATTGAGCATGATATGAAAACCTGTATCCGGCAGATTTTAAAAGCAGGAATTGACATGGCCCTGATCTGTCATAAGGGACCTGATATTGATGTTGCCTGGCAGGAAATCATAAAACTTCTTAATGAAGATGAGCAACTTTATTTAAAAGGTCAAAAATCAATAGAAAGGATATTAAGATACAAGAAAAAGTATTTGCAGGGATAAGGTTAATCTATTTTTGTTCTTGAGAATACGTCATGGTCAAGCCTGCATAAAGTTCCCTGTTGAATCATGGTATACCCCCTTGCTGCAATCATGGCGGCGTTGTCTCCGCAAAGTTCTAAAGGAGGGGCAAAGATATTGATACCTTTACTATTTGCTTTTTCGGTTAATTTGTTTACCAAAGTTTTGTTGGCAGAGACGCCGCCTGAAATGCCAATGCTGCTGCACTTCTTACAAGAAGCTGCATTGATCAGTTTTTGTGAAAGTACATCAATAACAGCTTCTTGAAACGAGGCAGCAACCTGTGCTTTGTCATCATCGGATGTGATGTGATTGTCGTGGATATATCTGGCTACTGAAGATTTAAGACCACTGAAACTAAAATCAAGGCTGCCTTTGTCAAGCATTGTTCTGGGAAAGGAAATAACACCGGGATCTTTAGTTTTTGCTAATTTTTCAATTATCGGGCCGCCGGGATAGCCTAAGTTCAGCATCTTTGCCACTTTGTCAAAAGCCTCTCCGGCAGCATCATCCCTTGTCTGCCCCAAGAGTTCAAAATTATCACAGGATGTCACATAATAAATATTGGTATGCCCGCCGGATACCACCAGGGCAATAAAAGGAAAGGCAGGTTTTTTGTCCATGAGAAATAATGAATAAATATGTGCTTCCAGGTGGTTGACACCTGCAAAAGGAAGGTGTCTTGCAAAGGCAAATGATTTTGCAAAGGTGAATCCAACAAGAAGGGCACCAATGAGACCCGGTCCCCTTGTTGCCGCTACTGCATCAATATTTTCAACCTTGATATTTGCTTTTTTTATGGCTTGATCTACCACCGTTACAATGGCCTCAATGTGCATCCGTGAAGCAAGTTCCGGTACTACACCGCCATATTTATGATGAACATCAATCTGGGAGGCAACGATCGAAGACAGGATATTTGTCCCATCGGAAACGATTGAGGCGGCTGTTTCATCACAGGAAGATTCAATCCCGAGGACTATCATGATACAATATTAAGGATAAGACCTTTTAGGTTTTAGACCCACTGGGTCTGTGATTCATTGTTTTCGCGGGATTCAATTTCCCCGATAAAATAGGCCTTTTCATTCATTGCGCCGAGTCTGTCCATGACTTCCTGGGCAGAGGCTTCAGGAACAACAATCACCATGCCAATGCCATTGTTAAACGTTCTTTGCATCTCTGATTCCGGGACAGATCCCTCTTTTTGAAGCACCTTAAAAACAGGTGGAATTTCCCAGGCATCTTTATGAACAATGGCTTTGCAGGCATCAGGGATTACCCGGATGATATTTTCATCAATGCCGCCGCCGGTGATGTGGACAAGGCCGTGAATTGGAAGATCTCTCAAAAGGCTTATAATGGTTGGAACATAAATAGTTGTGGGCTTAAGAAGTTCTTCTCCCAGGGTGATGTCAAGTTCATCAAGCTGGGTGTTTACATCATATTTGCATTTATCAAAAAAGATTTTTCTGACAAGAGAAAAACCATTGCTGTGTAAACCGTTTTATGCCAGACCAATGAGTTTATGACCGTTTCTGATGTTGGAGCCGTCTATGATTTTATCGTTATCCACTATACCCACGGAAAATCCGGAAAGGTCATATTCCCCAGCCTGATATAACCCGGGCATCTCAGCAGTTTCACCGCCGATCAACGCACATCCGGCCTGATTGCACCCTTTGGCAACGCCTAAAATGATTTTTTCAGCCACATCATTGTTAAGGACTCCCATGGCCAGATAATCAAGAAAAAATAAAGGTTTGGCACCCTGCACAATGATATCGTTAACACACATGGCCACAAGATCAATGCCGATGGTATCATGTTTGTCCATCATAAAAGCTATTTTAAGCTTGGTCCCAACGCCATCGGTTGAACTGACCAGAACCGGATTTGAAACATTGGAAAGGTTCAGGGAAAAAAGGCCTCCAAAACCACCTATTTCTCCCATCACGCCTGATCTTGGAGTGGATTTCGCAATATCTTTTATTCGATCGACAAGTTTATTCGCCTTATCGATATCGACACCTGAATCTGCATAAGTTATGGGATTGCTCATATTAAGGTCACCTTCTTTAAATTTTGTTGAATAAGCCTTCTGAAATCTTGTAATAATAAACAGAATGGACTGAAAAGTCAAAAGCTTTTTGACATCGGCATTTGAATATTGTATCTAACTTTAATTTTAATCAGCAGTTGATATTTGGAGAATCAAAAGCGAATGGAAAACATCAATATCGGGATCTTGGGATATGGCGTTGTCGGCGCCGGAGTGGCAAAGCTCTTAAAACAAAAACAACAATTATTGGAATCCAGGATAGGCGCTGTTTTAAACCTTAAGGCCATAGCTGATATTGATACGACGACAGACAGGGGTATTGATCTTGGAACCACCGCTCTGGTTTCCGATGCAAACCTGATTATCGATGACCCAAAAATCAATATTATTGTGGAGACCATTGGGGGCGAAACCATTGCCAGGCAGTTTATTTTAAGATCTCTTGAAAACAAAAAACATGTGGTGACAGCCAACAAAGCCCTTTTGGCAGCCTTTGGGAATGATTTGGTCACAACAGCCAGAAAAAATCAGGTTGATCTGGCTTTTGAAGCCAGTTGTGGCGGCTGTATGCCGATTATCAAGTGCTTAAGAGAGTCCCTTGTGGCCAATGATATTAGATCCATGTCTGCCATTTTAAACGGGACCTGTAATTATATCCTTACAAAAATTTCCAAAGATGGATCTAATTTTGAAGATGCCCTGAAAGATGCCCAGAAGCTTGGGTATGCAGAAGCTGACCCCTCTCTGGATATAGACGGATTTGATACGGCCCATAAGCTGGCTATTTTAAATGCCCTTGCCCATGGTATGGAGATTAATTTAAAGGACATTCATGTGGAAGGTATCCGTAATATTACACCGGTGGATATTGAGTTTGCAAGGTCATTTGGTTACACCATAAAGCTTCTGGCCATTGGAAAAATTCATGAAGATCATGTGGAGGCCCGCGTACATCCCACAATGATACCGGATTCAAATCCTTTGTCCCATGTTGATACATCCATGAATGCCATCGCCATTGATGCTGATGCCACAGGGCAGACTATGCTGTACGGTCACGGGGCCGGTATGATGCCGACGGCCAGTGCAGTTTTAAGTGATATTGCAGATATTGCAAGAAATATTATTTCAGGGACCAAAAGACGGGTACCTATTCTGGGATATGCTGAAGATAATATTAAACCGATTCAGATTCTTCCCATGGAGGAACTTTATACAAGATATTACCTGCGGTTCGAAGCCCAGGATCATCCGGGTGTGCTGGCTAAAATCTCCGGGGTTCTGGGAGAAAACAGTATCAGCATTAAGTCGGTGCATCAAAAAGGAAGGAAAAGTAATGGAAAAGTGCCGGTTGTAATGATCACCCATATTGCCAAGGAAGCATGGGTGCAAAAGGCGTTAAAACAAATTTTAAAAACAGATTCAGTTGTAGGCAGACCTATTGTTATCAGAATAGAAGAGACTGACCGGGAGTAGAACGAAAATGAAAATATTGGTTGCAGATGTGGAAGGGGTATTTCTACCGGAAATATGGATTAATGTTGCAGAAAAAACCGGGATTGAGGAGCTTAAACTGACCACCCGGGATATCAGTGATTATGACGTGTTAATGACCAAACGGCTTTCCCTGCTAAAGGAAAACAATTTAAAGATACAGGATATAAAGGATGTGATATCCACCTTGGAACCCCTTGAAGGGGCCCTGGATATCTTAAACTGGATCAGAAAAGAGTCACAGATTATTCTGTTGTCAGATACCTTTGAAGAATTTGCAAAGCCTTTGATGGCAAAGTTGAATTATCCGGTACTTTTATGCCATAGCCTGACCATTGACGAAAAGGGTAATATCACAGATTACAACCTCAGGATTGACAATCAGAAAAAAGAGGCGGTTAAAGCCTTAAAAACACTGAACTACCATGTCATTGGCTTTGGAGACTCCTATAATGATATCGGGATGATCCAGGAAGCACATCAGGGGTTTTTCTTTAATCCGCCGGATTCAGTTATTACAGATTTTCCCGACATCCCAGTGACAAAAAATTACCAGGAACTTAAAACCATGATAGGGTCGTTGCTAAAACCATGACAATTAATGTTGATGATTTTACAAAAGTAAAAGTACTTGTCATCGGTGATCTGATGATTGATGAGTACCTGTGGGGCAGTGTGGATCGGATTTCCCCGGAAGCACCGGTTCCGGTGGTTAGTGTGCAAAAAGAAAGCCATGCCCTTGGTGGCGCTGGAAATGTTATCCATAACCTTGTTGCCATGGGGGCCGAAGTGACTGCCATTGGCACGGCCGGAACAGGCAAAACCGGTCAGATGATATTTGAAAAACTTGAAGATCTGGGCATTGAAACCGATGGGGTCATCAGTGAACCCCAAAGGCCCACAACCCGGAAAACAAGGGTAATTGCATCCAACCAGCAAGTGTTGAGAATTGATAAGGAAATAAAGAAGAATATCAATGCCGATACCCTTGAAAAGCTTGGAAAGATAATTGAGAGTAAAATTTCAAATGCCAGCCTGGTGATTATTTCAGATTATGATAAAGGACTGGTCACAAGAGAGCTGGTCCAAAAGATCGTAACTCTGGCAGAAAAATACAATATCCTGACATTGGCTGATCCAAAATCCCTTAATTTTTCCAAGTATGAACGGGTCTCCATCCTTACACCAAATAAAAAAGAGGCAAGTCTTGCCGCAAATATGGATATCAAAACAGAAAAAGATCTTTTTGATGCCGGCTGGAAAATCATGGATCAGGTTAAGCTTGAAAGACTTCTGTTGACCTGTGGTAAGGACGGGATGGTCCTGTTTGAAAAGGGCAGGGAACCCTATACCATTGAGTCTAAAGCCCGGCAGGTGTTTGATGTTTCCGGCGCCGGCGATACAGTAATTTCTCTTTTGGGTCTTGGACTTGCCACTGGAGGCACATTTAAACAAAGTGCATCAATCGCTAATGTTGCCGCAGGAATCGTTGTTGCAAAGATTGGTACGGCAACTGCCTCCATTGATGAATTAAAACGGGCTTTATCAGATCAATAAAAGTTTAGGCAAAACATTAAAAAAGCTTGACACAAACAAGGTAATTTTATATATTGCCCTTCGTTGATGCGGGGTGGAGCAGTCTGGTAGCTCGTCGGGCTCATAACCCGAAGGTCGTTGGTTCAAATCCTTCCCCCGCTACCACGCTAATAACAAGGCCGGTACTCACGGTGTTATCCAAGAGTATTGGCCTTTTTGTTGGTCATTTGGATGTCTTTACACCTTTTATGTATTTTTAGTGTTCTCT
>QMMT01000079.1 GCA_003647385.1 Deltaproteobacteria bacterium | reverse complement strand
GTGGAACCTGTGGCAGGGATGCCAGGTCTCTGGTACATATGACAGCCCTGGCATTCAATCCTTTTTGCCGGATCTTTTGAATTATAAGGACTGTTTTTCCATTCCGTATAGGTGGTTTCAATGTCAGTTCCAAATGCTGCATGTTTTACATCATGACAGGTTCCGCAAATCTTTGATTCGGTATGCAGTTTGGAGTATTGGGCTTCATGGAAATCAGGGGTTGCATCGTCAAAAGGACCATACTTTATCCCAGGATCATCTTCACCCTGGCCAGGGTTTAATACAAGACCATTATTATACATCCGTGTTATCGTTTCAGCTGAATGGCAGTAGTCACATTGTATACCCTGGGTTGCAATTTCCGCTGTTTTAGACAAATCATCTGAAATTTTTAAAGGGAAACCACTCACATAGCCCACCGGTGTATGACATTTAACACAGGATTCAGCTTCCTCTATTTCTCCCTCATCCGTCAGCCCTTTACGAAGGAACTGGGACACCCTTGAATAGACAGGATCCTTATGGGCCAGGTTATGCATTGAATTTTCCCATTGTTCAAAAATTTCAGAATGACAACCGCTACAGGTTTCTGGTGAGATGAACTGGTCAATATGAATTTTCTTTTCAGATGATGCAAAAAGTGTTGCAGAAAACAGGATGACACCGCCTGTTGACACCGCCATGGATTTTATAAACATTTTTTTAAAATTCAACATTTCCCCCTCTTATTTAATCAACCCACCTGGATATTCTTTCGTTTCTCCCTCCAGTGTAAGGACCGTCCAGTTTCCGTTTTCTTCTTTTGCTGCCACCAGGCAGTCAAGCCTTGTTCCGTCATTTAATGTAATAAAACAAACACCTGATTCATTTAATGTATTTACTTGAACAAATTTTTTGTCCTTTGAAATCTGTCGAAACTTTTCAGCCGCTTTTTCAATGGCAATGATCTTGTCATACTCATTTTCATCTATTTTCTTAATTTCCTGTCTTAAGACATTGATCTGTTTTTTCTGGTTGGCAATTTTTTTTATAGTGGTTTCTATTTCTATTTTATTCTTCGATGGTATGGAAAGCAGGATCTGTTTATGCAGATCCATATCTGTTTCAATAAAATTAATTTTTTGTAACAATCCTTTTATCATTGCACTCATATATCACTCATTTTTTTATTTTTTTTTAATCTCAGCCTGCCTGACCGGCAGTTTACTTTTTAGGAATTCATGAGCTGCATATATCGCCTTTTTCAGCAGCCCTTTTTTGCCCCTCAATGATCCATTCCATAAATCTGATCACAAAATTTTTTTTCTTTTTTTTCTTCTTTATATTATCTTTATTCATGGGTTATAATACCTTTAAAATTTCTTCCAAGTTTCCAACAATTGCGTATAAATGTCAAGAAAATTACCGGCCTTTATCAGGGAACATCGCAAGATAATTTTAAGAATTCAATCGCTTTATCTTTCTTCTCAATCGGGAAACCTTTCATATCTATATTCTTAAATAACCTGCCTTCCATATCAACCAGTTTATGAATCCATTTTTTCCGAGTTACAACGGCTATCCCGTTGAAATGTGACATGCCCACATCTTTCAAAAATTTAAACTTTTCAAACATTGCATCAAATTCAGCGCCTCCTATACTGACAACCTCTTGATATACAATCAATTTTTCTCCTTTCTCAATTTTTTCTTTAAATAGAGAAAGCACAGACAAAAAACCAGACCGAGAGAACCGAAAAATGTAATTAAATCAAACAGATAAATAGTGGTTTTTTAAAATCTTATACAAATACATTCACACCCTTTTTAGCCCATCATGTAACAAAGTTGTAACATATTTTACAAATTTGTTTTTCTATTCATTTCAGATGGTTATGTATATAGCTACGTAGTATTACAATTCTGCGATCATTTTTTTTTGCATTATATACCATTTTGTGGTACCAAATATCGTATACCATTTTGTGGTACTGATTTTAAAGATATAAAGCCAATCCTTAATAAAGGAGCGACAATGCCAATATTCAGTTTTCTTGCCTATCCTGAGAACAGCATGAAAGATCAACTCATCAAGGACCTCTCTGTAATGCAATATTGCGAGGTAAAGCCATCTGACAACAAAGATGTGTTGATTCTGTTAACCGATACCCCTGATGAAGAAACCAACAAAGATTTGATAAATAATATTAAAGATTTGGCATCATTGCAGTCATTGAGCATGACCTTTGGACATACAGATTAATAAAAATATACACTATTAACAAAAGGAGCGGTATATGACGATTACCAGAAGACATTTTATTCGGTCTATGGCCTTGAAGAGTGCAGCTGTAGCTGCAGCAACCATGTTTCCGGGCATCAGTTTTGCCAGCTGGAAACCAACGGATCTTCCTGCCGGTTCCATTCAATGGAACAAGACCCCCTGTCGTTTCTGCGGGACTGGATGTGGCCTTCTTGTCGGAGTATCAGGAGAAAAAGCCGTTGCTGTAAAAGGAGATCCAAGATGTTCTGTTAATAAAGGGCTGTGTTGTGTAAAAGGATACCATTCAGTGCAGATTCTGTACGGAAAAGACAGATTCAAAACTGCCTATGTCAGAAAAAATGGTCAGATGGTTCCAACGCCCATCGAAGAAGCTTTGGACCTTGTGGCTGAAAAGATGAAAACATCTATACAGGAAAAAGGCAAGGATTCCGTGTGTATTTATGGATCTGGTCAATGGTCAATTCCTGACGGGTATGCAGCGTCAAAATTTTTTAAAGGCTGTATCGGTACCAACAATGTAGAGGCCAATGCAAGACTCTGCATGGCCAGTGCCGTAACCGGCTGCCTGACGACCTTTGGTTTAGATGAGCCCATGGGGTGCTATGAAGATATTGATAATGCAGATGTTTTTATTACCTGGGGAAACAACATGGCGGAAATGCACCCGGTATTATTTTCCAGGATGCTGGCCAACCGGAAATCAAAAACGCATGTTAAAATAATAGATTTAACGACTCGTTCAACCCGTTCCAGCCAGGCGGCTGATAAATCCATGATCTTCAATCCCCAGTCTGACTTAGCCATTGCCAATGGGATCTGTCATGAAATTATAAAAAATGGCTGGATAAACGAAGCATTTGTTTCAAAACATGTCTCTTTCCATAAAGGTAAAACCAATATTGGGTATGGCACCGAAGACCATTTTAAGTTTAAAGACAAAGCTGAAACAGTTGATTTTGAAGCATTAAAGACATTCCTGGAGGATTACACGCCTGAAACAGTTGAAAAAATTTCAGGCGTATCGGCTGAAGATATTAAATATCTGGCGGCTCTTTATGGAGATCCGGCAAAAAAAGTCACCTCTTTCTGGACCATGGGGATGAACCAGCATACAAGAGGGACCTGGATCAATAACCTGGTCTATAATATTCATCTTTTGACCGGCAAAATTTCCGAACCGGGGAACAGCCCGTTTTCTTTGACGGGCCAGCCCAGTGCATGTGGTACGGTAAGAGAAGTGGGTACACTGACACATAAACTTCCCCATGGTGTGGTAATGAAAGAAGAGTCCCGGAAAATGGCTGCCAAAATCTGGGGCGTTCCTGAAACCAATATCGATCCTAAACCCACTTATCATACCGTTGAAATGTTCAGGGCTCTTGATCGGGGCGATATTAATTTTATGTGGATTCAGGTAACCAACCCCATGGTGACGATGCCCAATTTGAGACGGTATCGTGATGGTGCCAAAAAAGACGGCCGCTTTATTGTGGTATCTGAAATTTATCCAACCCCCACATCAGACGTTGCAGATGTTATCTTACCATCTGCCTTGTGGGTGGAAAGAGAAGGGTTTTTCGGAAATTCAGAAAGACGAACCCAGCATAACGCGCAGCTCGTACCCAAACCCGGTGAAGCCATGTGCAATACCTGGCAGCTTATACAGGTAGCACGGCGCTTAGGGTTTGAAAAACAGTTTCCATGGAGCCAGGATTCCTATATAGAGGATATCTGGAATGAATATACAAAATTTCATGATACCCCAAAACATCGTATGGCACCCTATAAGGTTTTAACAGAACAATCCGGGGTTCAATGGCCCTATGTAGACGGTAAAGAGACCCGCTGGCGGTATAATGGCAAATATGACCCTGCCTGCCAGGGTGATTCGTTTGATTTTTATGGCAAACCCGATCACCGGGCCTGGGTATGGTTGCGGCCCTATGAGCCGGCAGCTGAATCACCGGACAGGGAATACCCGTTCTGGCTAAATACCGGCAGGGTCTTGGAACATTGGCATACCGGATCAATGACCCGAAGGATTCCCATTCTCCATAAGGCCATGCCGGAATCCTATGTGGAAATCAATCCGGAAGATGCCAAATCCCTTGGAGTCGTCGAAGGCAGTAAAGTTAAAATATCCTCCAGAAGAGGATCGTTGGTAATGAAAGCCAGTATTAACGGTCGGGGAAACCCACCCACGGGAATGGTATTTGTACCGTTCTTTGATGAAAGTTATCTGATCAATGAGGTTACGCTGGATGCTTTCTGTCCTATTTCCAAACAACCGGATTATAAAAAATGTGCGGTAAAACTGGAGAAAGTCTAATGGAAAAACCAGATCTAAAATTAGGCAAATTTTTTTTCTTGTTTGCAGTCATTGGTGTCATTGCTTTGCCAATAATTATTTTTCAGGCCTTTTCCGTAAATACAGGTGAGGTTTTAGCAAAGGTAAACAATGCACCGGTTTCTGATTTTGATCATAACGCCAGACAACTTTATCATACATATAACAATACAACACCTGCTTATATGGAGGGGGCTTCAACAGCCCGTACGCTGAATTATTATTATTCTCTTCGCCAGTATCCAGGGTCACCGCCCATTATTCCCCATGATATGGTGGATGAAAAAGGCCAAGAGTATGTATGCCTTTCCTGTCATGAACGAGGAGGGTTTACCCAGAGTATGAACCGGTTTACACCGGTGACACCCCATCCTCAGCATAGCAATTGTGAGCAATGTCACGTTAAACCTGTTATTAAAGAACTTTTTCAGGGGACTGACTGGGTGAGTGTTCAACCTCCAAAATTAGGAAAATCGGCTTTGGCTGGTTCTCCTCCTGTGATTGCCCATCCGCTTCAGATGAGGGAAAATTGCATTGCATGCCATGTGGGGCCCGGAACTGTGGTTCCCATCAGGGTGGAACATCCCATGAGAGGCAATTGCAGGCAGTGCCATGTGCCCGAGGAAGTAAGAGAACTATTTTCCAGAAATCCTAAGTGATGAATAAAGAAGAGGTGGTATGAAAAACCCAAAAATCAAAAAATACCTTTTTTATATTATACTGTTTTGTATTCTTCCGGGAATTATGGTTCTTTTCTCTTCAATGGCAGCCTTTTCAAATGACCAGGGTGTGGCATCAAAAATCAAAAAGGCCACATCAAAACTTGATAAGGCCACTCAGGTTGAGCAAAGCATACCCCTGCCGAAAAATATCGTTAAGGCAACTGTAGAATACCAGGGAGGAACCTTTTTTACCCAGGCACGGAAAAATGAAATAAAACGCTTTCAGTGCAGTTCGTGTCACAATAATAAAAAAGTCCTTATAAATAATGCAGCTGATATGTCCCATGCCGATATTAAGGTGCTTCACGGAAATAAAGGCAAGCCCCTGTCCTGCGATACCTGCCACAATAAAGATGATCGAGATTTTCTTGTGTCAAGTACGACAGACAAAATTGATCTGGATCATGTCTATGATATGTGTGGCCAGTGTCATTTCAGACAGAAAAAAGACTGGATCGGAGGTGCTCATGGAAAGCGTGTGACCTACTGGGCAGGTGAACGGGTGGTAAAAAACTGTACGTCCTGCCATAACCCGCATTCTCCGCGTTTTGAAAAACAATGGCCCAAAACATATTCTGTTCCGCTTAAATAGATAGGATGACCGTATGGATTCTGATAAAAAGAAAAAAATAAATCGCAGAACCTTTCTCAAAGGAGCAGCATCCGCAGCCATAGCCGGCAGTACAGCCGTGACAGCCGGTTGTAAAGGCAAGGGTCTTTTAGGCAGTTCCGAAGCCTTTTCCCTGGAATTTAAGGAATACTTTAAAAAGCATTATCGCCTGATGACTCCGACTGAAAGACAGCAGACGGTTACCCGGCTGGAAAAACTTGCCAAACTCAGGCAGGATATCAATGTAAATATTGATACAACCGGACCTGCTGAAAATGTCCTGTACGGGTATGCCTTTAATGTCACCCGGTGTGAAGGCTACATGGAATGTGTCAAGGCCTGTGTGAAGGAGAACAACCTGGATCGAAAATCAAATACCCAGTATATCCGAATTTTTGAGATGGAGCATGGCCAGATGTCGCCGGACCAGGGTGATGGCAAATACTTCCATATGGTTCCAAAGGAAGGCCATTTTTATATGGGAGTGCAGTGTTTTCAATGTGAGAATCCGCCCTGCGTAAAAGCATGTCCCACCAAAGCCACCTGGAAGGAAAAGGACGGCATTGTTGTTGTGGATTATGACTGGTGCATTGGCTGCCGCTACTGCATGGCTGCCTGCCCATACTGGGGTAGACGCTTCAATTGGAACCAGCCTGAAATACCTAAAGAAGAGGTTACCACGCAACAGCATTACCTGGGGAACCGGCAGCGGGTCAGGGGTATGATGGAAAAATGTACCTTTTGTATCCAGAGAAGCCGAAAAGGCAAAGTAACAGCCTGTGTTGAGGCCTGTCCAACCGGTGCCCGGGTATTTGGTAACTTGCTCGATCCTGACAGTGAAATCAGGTTTGTGCTGGAAAATAAAAAAGTTTACAGGCTTAAGGAAGACCTGGGTACAGATCCCAAGTTCTGGTATTTTATCGATTAATAAGTCCTAAGGATATCAATATGAAAAAAGATATGGCTTCAAAAGGTTTACTTTCATTTGCTAAGGATACCCTTTTATGGAACCTGTCAGGCTCCATCGGATACCAGATATACCTGTGCATCCTGGTTTGCCTGATGTTAACCGGCGTATATGGCTATTTTATCCAGTTTAAGCTGGGTCTGTCCGCCACCAATATGTCCAACATCGTATCATGGGGATTTTATATCTCCAATTTTACGTTTCTGGTTGGTGTTGCTGCCGCAGCAGTTATGCTGATTTTACCCTCCTATGTATTCGGCGATAAAGATTTGCATAAGGTTGTTATCATTGGCGAAGTTGTGGCAGTAGGTGCACTTGTCATGTGCATGACATTTGTATTTGTTGATCTAGGCCGGCCTTTGCAGTTCTGGCACCTGATACCGGGAATCGGTCAGCTTAACTTTCCTTCTTCACTTCTTGCATGGGATATTCTTGTTTTAAACGGCTATCTTGCCTTAAATGCTCTGGTACCAGCCTATATCGTTTATTGCCATTATCAGGGCAAAGAACCTGTGGGAAAATACTACAAACCCTTTGTCTTTATCTCCATCGGGTGGGCAGTGGCGATCCACATGATTACAGCTTTTTTGTACCAGGGACTGCCGGCAAGACCGTTTTGGAACAATCCGCTCCTGGGCCCAAGATTTTTGGCTTCAGCATTTGCGGCTGGACCTGCTATTATTTCTCTGGTCCTTCATATCGTGAACTCGGCAACAGACTATAAGATCGACAACAAGATTTTCAACAAGCTTCGGATCATCATTGTATCTGCTGCAATTATCAATCT
>QMMT01000078.1 GCA_003647385.1 Deltaproteobacteria bacterium | reverse complement strand
TCTTATTATTGATGCACTTAACATACCAATCAGGAGAATGAATTTTGTAATAAATCGAAATTTTAGCGGGTCATATAAAGTGAAACAATGATAAAATAGGTTTTTTTTAAAAAATTCCATAAAATAAAATTTTAAATAACTTTTAGAATAACATTTAAAATATACAAAATTTTTTATGATTTACTGTAAATTTTTTTTACATTTTTGAATATTTTTTCACCTGTTTACCGAATAGAATAATCCTGACGTCTGACCTGATATTTCTTCAATTTATAATGAAAGGACTGAGGAGAGATCCCAAGGCTTTTTGCCGCTTTAGCCGCATTTCCAAAAGTTTTCTTCAGAGCATTACAGATTATCTGCCTTTCGTTTTCTGCCTGGTTCTCAACCAGGTTTGAAGTTATCCTGTGCTGATCTTGTTTTATAATTTCAGGTGTCTGATTCTTAGCAAAGGAAAAAATATGGGATGGCAGATGCTTTTGCCTTATGGTTCTGCCCCCGGCCACCATATTCATTGAGGCTTCAATAATATGTTGAAGTTCCCTGATATTTCCGGGCCAGTGATAGTTATTGAACCAGTCAGACACGTTTTTAGAAACATTTGACACCCGTACATTTAAGGCTTGATTATATTTTGCAATAAAATACCGGGTCAGCTCTTTTAATTCATTTTTCCTTTCCCTCAACGGCGGCAGCATAATGAAAACCACACCCATTCGGTAAAACAAATCCATCCTCAATACTCCCTTTTGGATAATTTCCAAAGGCGGCTGCCCCACTGAACTGAGTATTTTTACATCCAGATCAATTTCCTTTAAAGACCCCAGTTTTCTGACCTTCCGTTCCTGAATAACACGTAAAAGTTTAGCCTGGAGTGCCAGTGGCATGGAATCCAGCTCATCTAAAAAGATGGTTCCCCCATTGGCCAGCTCAAAAAGACCGCTTTTATTGATGGCACCGGTAAACGCCCCTTTTGAAGTTCCAAACAAAATTCCTTCCAAAAGATTTTCCGGAATCGCCGCACAGTTTACAGGAATAAAGGGTTTGCTTTTTCTGGAGCTGTGATTGTGGATCGACTGGGCAAATAACTCTTTTCCGGTTCCGGTCTCTCCATAAATCATTATAGAAGACGGCGAGTTTGAAGACATTTTGGCAATCCGCACTGCATTGCGTATATCCGGGTCCGATCCGATAATATCGGAGAAATGAAACCGCGCACTATTTTTGGTTTTCTTTTTCTGAGAAAAATTCTTATTTTGTACAACTATTTCTTCCAAAAGCTGGTAATCTTTTGAAAAATTAATGGCGCCAATCAACTTTCCGGATTTATATAAAGGATAGGCATTACTGATAATATTGGCTATCTTGCCCAACCGTGTCCGATACATCAACGTTTCATGCATTATTGACATACCGCTTTTCAGGCATTTCATTGTAGGGCTGGTATCATCGGTGAGCTGGTAAATATCTGTAACCTTTTTACCAATTACATCTTTTGGATCAACATCATCAATTTTTGCCTGGGTTTCATTAAAGAACCTGATTATTCCCTTAATATCCGAGATGACCACACCTTCATGCATGGCGGATAAAACCCTGCAAATATCAATATCTTCAAAATTTAGGTTACGTGTGACCTTTAGGTTACGTGTGACCTTTAGGTTATCCATCTTATTGTCCGCCTATCTTGTCCCGTCTCTATATCAAAATATTTTTATAATCACTTTCACACCCGAAGATCCCTATTAAATGCCTGTTTTTAAATGGGAAAGCAAGAAAAATAAAAAAATTTTTATCTTTTCAGTTTAATTCAGATGTCCTGCCATTTAAAAATGATAGAATAATACTATTAACCCTTTAAAATAAAAGTAAATATATTTGATGGCTCACCTCCTCAAAATTCGATGGCATGGATCATGCAATTTTTGTATACTATAGATATCGAAACAATTAATGTGTTCCATAATAACGAACAAAAGGCAAAGGAAAGAATTCAGCCATGATTCATTCTGACAAACCCTTTATGGGAGCCGGAACCAGTGCTGAAGATGCGAAAGAAACAATTGAAATGGCAGTCAATACAGCTGCCACAGCCCAGATGGGACGGTTCTACAATCTTCCGGTCCGGGGTGGTGGTGCATTGACCGATGCAAAAACCGTTGATTCCCAGGCAGCCTATGAATCCATGATGAGCATGATGATGGCCACGATGAGCGGTATTAACTTTGTCCTTCACTCTGCCGGTATTCATGAAGGATATATTACAGCATCCTATGAAAAATTTATCATTGACACAGAAATCTGCGGGATGTGTAAACGAATCAAACGCGGAGAAGAGATTACTGCAGAAAAACTGGTAACTGATGTGATCAATGACGTCGGACCGGGCGGTGAATATCTAACCAATCTACATACGTTCAAACATTTTAAAACAGAACTCTATGCCCCGATTTTAGAGGAAAGGGACAATTTTGACAGTTGGAGCAACAAAGGCGGTTTGACAATGGAGCAGCAGGCCAATACCAGATATAAAGAAATTCTTAAAAACTATATAGAACCTGATATGGATGAGGCGACTTGCAAAGATCTTGATACTTATATTAGTTTGGTTCGCAATGCATAAATAAAAACAAAGAAAAGTTTAAAATTAAACTATTTTTGGAGGAGACAATGGGAATAGCCACAGAAAATCTCAATTTCAAACCGAGCCTGCGCATTATTAACGATGAGCAGATAAGCCGAATTCATGCGGCAACACTGGAAGTCCTGGAACGAACCGGCGTTAAGATGACGCATCCCAAGGGGCTTGAAATACTTGACGGGGCCGGGGCAAAAATCCAGAATAACAGGGTCAGAATTCCTTCATGGATGGTGGAGGACGCCCTTGCCAAAGCCCCTCATCGCCTTGTTCTTGGTAATCAGAAAGGTGAGCGGACAGTGTTTCTTGAAAAAGACAACTCCTATTTTGGGCCCAGTCTTGACTGCATTGATTATATGGACCCCAAAACCCATAAAAGAATGAGGTTTACCAGTGACCATATTAAGGCAACAGCAGCCTTGTGTGATGGCCTTGATCGTTTTGACTGGTGCATGATTATCGGTATGGCAGACGATGTCCCTCCCGACATTGCCGACCGTGTGGTGGTGAGAAACACATTGCAAAATTGTGAGAAACCGCTTGTTTTCTGCTGCAAGGACACCAACAGTGTTAAAGATATTTATGAAATGGGCCTGCTGCTGTGTGGCGGCAAGGAAAATTTTGACAAAGCCCCCTGTCTTGTCCATTATTCCGAACCCATTTCTCCCCTGCTTTATTATGATCCTGCTGTGGATAAAATTATTTTCTGTGCTGAAAAGTCTATTCCGCTGATCAATTTTCCCGCCCCCCAGGCCTGTGGTTCAGCACCGGCCACCTTTGCCGGAACCATTGTGCAGGGAAGTGCAGAATCCTTAAGCGGCCTGGTGCTTCATCAACTTGTTAATCCAGGAGCTCCTTTTATATATGGTGCGTTCACCACTATAATGGACATGAAAACAACGATTTTTTCATATGGTGCTGTTGAACTCAGCCTGATGACAGGGGCCATGGCGCAGATGGCGCAATACTACCGATTGCCTTTTTTTGGAACCGCCGGTGCAACTGATTCAAAGTTCTGCGATGCCCAGGCAGGCGCGGAAAGTGCATTTCAATGCCTGACATCTGCTGCTGTCGGATCAGGCCTGGTTCATGACTGCTCAAGCTGGATGGATCATGGCAGCATGGTCTCACCTGAATTCATGGTCCTGGCCCATGACATCGTAGACTCGGTCCATCATTTTATGAACGGTATTCCCGTATCAAAAGAAACCCTTGCCATTGATATCATTGACAAGGTGGGACCTGGCGGTCACTATCTTACTGAAAAGCATACCATGGACCATTTCAGACAGATAAAATACTCAGAGCTTTTTGATCGGTCTATTTATGACAAGTGGGAGGCAGCGGGCAGCAAAAAACTTGAAGACCGCCTGCAGGCTCTAACTTTAAAAAAGATGGAGCATAAACCAAGACCTCTTTCCAAAGAAACACTCAAAGAGCTTGACAACATGCAGGCATCATGGAAATAAAAGAAACATGGGAGGAACTGCTGAACGTTTCTGAAAAAGTATGGAACCTGACACGGATGATCTCAGCAAGGGAAATAAAGGAAATTTAACATGAGCAGAATATCAATTCCCCTGACGTTTAACACAAAAACAGCAGATGCGGTTGTCATCGGCGGCGGTATCGTTGGGACCGCCACGGCTTTCTGGTTGTCAAAAACCGGCATGAAAGTCATCCTGGTTGAAAAACGGGATGGTCTTTCAAGCCTTACCACGGCCGCCAGCGCAGAGTGTTTCCGTACCCAGTTCACTGAAAAATCCATGGCAGACATTGCCCTTCCCAGTGTGGAAATGTTTGAAAACTTCCAGGACGTAGTAGAATTGTCTGAAATTGATATTCATCTCAGGCAGAAAGGCTATCTGTTTGTCACGGATGATGAAACCCAGGTGCCGGAGCTTGAAAAAGCAATTCAGACCTATCAGAAACTCGGAATACCAGGATCTGAGCTGATCACGGGTGATGATCTTCAGGACCGTTTTTCCTTTCTTTCATCCAGTGCGCTTGCCGCTACCTTCAACAACAGGGATGGATGGCTGTCCACCCATGAAACCACCTATGGCTTTGCAAAAGGGGCAAGAGATGCAAACTTTTTTATGAAAACAATTGTCACCGGAATCCAGAAAGACCGCCAGGGAATCTGTGCTGTAAAAACTGACAAAGGCCTGATCAGCACCCGGCTTGTCATCAACTGTGCAGGCCCCTATGCAGGGGCCATCGGCAAAATGGCCGGACTGGACATGCCGCTGACAACCGTCAAAAGACAAAAAGCCTATATTAAAACCAGTCATCCCCAGGTGCCTGTGGATGCGCCCTTCACCGTGGACCTGACGAATGAGAGTTATTGGCGGCCGGAAGCCGGCGGTGTACTAGTTGCCTGGGTGGATCCGGATGAACCCGAAACCCCACCGGCAGACGAGTTACCCACAGACTGGGACTTTGCAGCCGAATCCATCCACCGGGCATCCCATCTAAACCCGTTTTTTGAATCCATTGCTGATGACCTGAAAGCTGATGATATTGATGTATCAGCGGGAATGTATGTGTACACCCCGGATGACAAACCTGTGATCGGACCTTGTGGAGAAATCAAGGGATTCCACCTGAACTGCGGGTATTGGTGCGGTGTCATGCTGTCGCCTGCCGCTGGAAAAAGAGTGGCGGATATTGTCATGGGTAAAATGGACAACAAAGACAATCCGTTGCGCTATAGTCGTTTCAGTGAAGGTGATTTCGAAAAGGGAGACACCTTTTTAAAATGAAAAAAAAGACATATGCCATTGCCTGCGCTGTTCTGGCCATTGATATGAAACACAGTGCTAAAAAACTGGGGATTGATATAGACTATAAATTCCTGGAAGCCGGACTTCACAACAACCCAAAACTGCTTAAGGAAAAACTGCAGGCTGCCATTGATGAAGTGTCTGAAACTGATTTATGCGATCGTATTATCATTGGATACGGTATCTGCGGCAAAGGGACCATTGGTATTCAATCCCGTTCCGTTCCTTTAGCCATCCCAAAGGTGCATGACTGTGTCGCATTGTTTCTTGGAGGAGATCAGGCTTACAAAAATGAATTTAAAAAATTCCCGGGAACTTATTATCTTTCCGCTGGATGGTGTGAAGAAAAAACCGAACCCATGTCCCAGAGAAAACAATGGGCCTGGTTTGGTGATAAAAAACTGGAATTTAATGACCTGGTGGAAAAACACGGGGAAAATGCTGCTCAACAGACCTTTGATTTTTTAAATTCATGGCAGAAAAACTATCAGAGAGCAGCTTTTATTGAAACCGGTTCAAAAGCATCTCCCCGATATGAAAAATTTGCTCAGGAAATGGCTGAAGAATACAATTGGAAGTATACTAAGATAAAGGGCGGTCAGGCGTTGATCGAAAAAATGATTACTGCTGACCAGTCAACACCTGAAATCCTGTTTGTACCACCGGAACATGTGATCGGGTTTGATGCCATACAGTCCACACTGTCTGCCAATCCCATCCTGGATCATAAAACCCGAGTAAATAACACTACTGCCGTGATAGAAATCAAAGATCAAAAAACACATATTGATTCTTACATAAAAACCGGATTGGGTATTGATGCTGGTGGGACTTACACCGATGCGGTAATTTATGACCTTGAAAAAAACAAAACCCTTTTCAAAGCTAAATCTTTGACCACAAAATGGGATTTCACCATAGGAATCAACTCTGCTTTAAAAAAGCTGGATCAGGAAAAACTGCGCAGGATAGAATTGGTTTCTTT
Organism: Deltaproteobacteria bacterium; assembly: GCA_003647385.1. Lineage (GTDB taxonomy): Bacteria > Desulfobacterota > Desulfobacteria > Desulfobacterales > Desulfobacteraceae > Desulfobacula. Next base: position 1,307 of record QMMT01000078.1, on the reverse strand, counting down.
GTCCACAACCCTTGCCACCAACGCCATTGTTGAAAACGAAGGTCAGAAAGTCGGGATGATTCTGATGCCGCCGTATGGTCTGGGCATTGATAAAAACATCCCCCACCACCCAAAATCGGTTATTCAAGGGCAACTGGAAATCACGGGCAGGCAAATCATTGCCATTGACCCGGATGAAGTAAAACAAAAAGCCGTTCAAATGATTAAAAGGCATGGGGTAACAGCATTTGCCGTATCCGGCTATGCAGGCTCGATCAATCCTGAACATGAAATACAGGTCAAAAAAATTATCCAGCAGGAAACCGGCTGTTTTGTCACCTGTGGTCATGAATTGTCTGATACCTTGAATTTTCAGACCCGGGCCATCACCGCCATGCTCAATGCACGGATTATTCCGAGATTGGCGAGTCTCTTGATAGACCTCGAAAATGTCATGGCAGCCCGTGGCATTCACGCCCCCATCGTAGTAGTAAAAGGGGATGGCACATTAATGAGTTCAAGCATGGCTAAACAACGCCCGGTTGAAACCATTCTTTCAGGGCCGGCTGCCAGCGTGGCAGGGGCAAAACATCTGACGGGAATAGAAGATGCTCTGGTCGTAGACATGGGTGGAACAACAACGGATACGGCGGCTATAGCAGATGGTCTGGTAACACTGAATGAACAGGGATCAAATGTAGGAGGTCACAGAACCCATGTGAACGCCCTTGAAATTCGAACAGCAGGCCTTGGCGGGGACAGCCTGATCCAATTTGAAAAAGGTGAGTTTCTCATCGGCCCCAAAAGAGTGACCCCAGTTGCATGCCTGGGACATATGTTTCCCAAAGCAAAAAACGCTTTAAAATTTTTAAACCAGAACCTGCAGCACCATACCACCTCCACCAGAAAAATGCAGATTCTTGCGGTAACAGGTTCCACAAAACAACTTGAACTGACTCCCCTGGAGAAAAAAATCATTTCTCTGCTGAAAACAAGACCCCACTCCATTGATGAACTGGTTCTAAAAACTGATGTTCTCTCTGACAGCAGTCTCCCGTTGAGACGGCTTGAAGAAAATTTTATCATTCAGCGATGCGGGCTTACATTGACAGATCTATTACATATCACAGGCCAATTCGACAGGTGGGACCGAAACATGGCAAAAGAATACTGTGAGATGTTTTGTTTTTTGGCAAAAAAACAAAGGCGAGAATTGACCCGGTATCTACTGGATATGGGAGTTAACCTTCTCACCATTGAGATTTTAAAACGTCAGCTGGATGATGAGGTGGATCCTGAAGGCCTGCACACCTGTCCTGTATGTAAAG
>QMMT01000077.1 GCA_003647385.1 Deltaproteobacteria bacterium | reverse complement strand
TAAGAATGCTGTTAAAAACGTGGAACCTTGCCTGGGGAAAGTACGATCTTGACAAAGTCATGTCACTTTTCCACAATGATATTTTTTTTGAAAACTGGACCGGTGCTTATGTAAAAGGCAAAAAAGCACTCAGGAGCGCCTGGGAGCCCTGGTTCAGCAATCATGGCAATTTCAGATTTTTAGAAGAAGAAACATTTATTGATGAACTGCACCAAAAAGCACTCTACCGATGGATTCTTGAATGGCCTTCGTCTGAACCAGGTTTTGAAGACAAACCTGAAATCAGAAAAGGAGTTGATGTGATTCATTTTAAAGATGGAAAAATTATTAACAAGCTGACATACACAAAAACATCGATTGAGATTGATAATAAAAGAATGCCGTTGCATCTATAGAGCAAATAAAAAACAACGCTTCTAATTTCAATAAACAGGAGTTGATTATGGTTCAGACTGAAATATTTGAAGCCAACCTGGATATTACACTACATTCACAGGCTGTCTTAGAATTATTGAATGGCTACTCTAAAGACCTCATGGGAGATGGAAAACCCTTAAATCAAGATGTTTTTAAAGAGTTAATTTCTGGCCTTCAACAGCATCCAACCACGATAATTTTCATTGCTTTCCATGATAACAAGGCTGTGGGAATCGTTACATGCTTCAAAGGATTTTCAACTTTTCAGGCACGCCCTTTGATTCATATCAGTGATTTCTATCTGCTGCCCGATTATAGAGGATTTAAAATCGGTCAAAAACTTTTAACGGCGGTTGAAAAAAAGGCCATTGAATTAAACTGCTGTAAGATTACACTGGAAGTCCAGGAAAACAACCACCATGCAATGAAAATTTATAAGACTGCGGGATTTAACCGGAACATATATGTAAAAGAGGCAGGCCCAACTGTCTGTTTTTCCAAACCGCTGACAAAATAGATAATGCTGACAATCTACAAATACTGATTAAACAAGGCTGTAAGGCGAGTTTCATCCATAATCTCAATGCCAAATTTTTGGGCTTTCACAAATTTTGAGCCAGGCTTTTGTCCTGCAATAAGAAAGTGAGTTTTCGAACTGATACTTGATGAGATGGCAGCGCCTAGCTTTTCAAGCTGTTTTTTGGCTTTACTTCTCGGCATGGTCTGCAAGGTACCTGTCAACACAACTCGTTTATTATTAAACGGATTATTATTGGATTCTGCAATAACAGGTTGATCATTGCTAATCTCCACACCACAATTGATTACATCTTTGATAATTGCCATATTTTCTCTGTTGGAAAAAAAATCACTGACAGACTGGGCTGTTTCAGGGCCAATCCCATTGATTTGCTGTAAAACATCTTCTGATGTTTCCATGATATCCTTAAGTGTTGAAAACTTCTCTGAAATCAGTTTAGCGGCATTTTCACCTGTATGATCAATCCCCAGTGCATATAAAAACCGTCTTAACGAAACTTTTTTTGATTTTTCGACTGACGCTACCAGATTAGCAGCAGATTTTTGGGCCATCCGGTCAAGATCAGCTAATGTATCCTTTTCCAGTAAAAAAATATCTGCAAATGATTTTATCAGGCCTTCATTCACCAGTTGATCGACAATCTTCTTTCCAAGACCGTCTATATCCAGTGCTTTTTTTGAAACAAAATGCTTGATGCGGCCCTTGAATTGAGCCTGGCAAGATGCATTAATACATTTATTGATATGAGACTTATCCCGTTTAATTTTTTCAATCTCACTTTGGCAGACCGGACAAATCGTCGGCATTTTAAACGCAATTTCATTTCCATTTCTTTGGGATTTTATGCTCTTAACTACTTTTGGAATAACATCCCCTGCCCTCACCACCAGAGCTGTGTCACCAATACGGATATCTTTTCTTTTTATTTCATCTTCATTGTGCAAGGTTGCCCTTGAGACCATGACACCGCCGACATTGACTGGCTCCAGTATGGCAACAGGGGTTAGAGTTCCTGTCCTTCCCACCTGGATAATAATATCTTTTATGGTTGTGGTTCTCTGCATGGCGGCAAATTTATAGGCAATGGCCCATCTGGGGCTTTTAATTTTTTCTCCCAACTGCCTTTGCAACGAAAAATCATCCACCTTAATCACCATACCGTCAATTTCATAGTCAAGGTTTTCTCTTATGACTTCAAGTTCTTTATAAAATTTTAAAACCTTGTCAATGTTGATCCCCGACTCTATGTTCGGATTGACCGGGAAGCCAAATTCTTTAAGCAGGGTCAACATCTGTGATTGACTCTGAAAAGAGATCCCCTGTACAAGCCCTATACCGTAAACAAATATATCAAGGGGCCTTGTGGCGGTTATTTTAGAGTCCAGTTGTCTTAAAGAGCCTGCTGCAGCATTTCTAGGGTTGGCAAAAACATTTTCCTTATTTTCAAGACGCTTTTTATTGAGCAGGTCAAAATCAGTCTTTTTGATAATAACCTCACCCCTGACCTCAAGCAGAAAAGGTGTTTTTGTTTTATCCCCATGTAATTTTAAAGGGACAGATCCAATGGTCCTGACATTTTCTGTAATGACCTCACCTGTGATCCCATCCCCCCGGGTAGTGGCCTGCACAAGCACGCCATTTTCATATGTCAATTCTACTGCAACACCATCCAGCTTAGGTTCAACCGTATATAAGATATCTTCCCTGTTTAAATTCTTAACAATCCTTTTATGGAAATCCAGAACATCCTGATCGTTAAATGCATTATCAAGACTCAACATGGCAATTGAATGGCGGGCTTGCTTAAAAGCAGAAAGAGGAGGTGCTCCTACTCTTTTTGTGGGTGAATCCGGGGTGGAAAATTCCGGAAACTCTTCTTCAATTTCAATGAGTCTTTTGAGCAGAATATCATACTCAGCATCTGAAATAACAGGATCATCCAGAACATGATATTGATAACTGTGCTCTGTCAACTCCTTTTGAAGTCTTCTTGCTTCTCTTCTTATCTGATCTGGTGTTGGGTCATTCATATTTTTTATACATTTTTTTTACAAAGGTCATTACAGCATTACACGCCGTCTCTCTGGCCAGTTTAAACTGTTTATTCCTGAACCCGGGATCCCAGTCTTTTGATGCCACACTGTCAGAGACAACAAGAAGGCCTGCGATATTCACCTTTCTATAGTGGGCCACAGAAAAAAGAGCTGAACATTCCATTTCAACTGCCCGGGCCCCTAGTTCCCTAAAATATGCCACTTTATTTTTTGTCTCTCTGTAAATAGCATCCGTGGTCCAGATTGTTGTTTTTTTAAAATCAATCTCACCGGACGTTAAATGGTCTGATAATTGTTCCATCAAGTTCAAATCAGGAGTTGAGTAGGGAAAAGTTTTATCAAGGACTTTATAATTGCAGGATGTCCCCTCATCCACAATAGCCTTGGAAGGAAGGAGGATATCTCCTACCTTTAATTGATCCGTCACAGCCCCACACCAGCCAAGAACAATAATTGTATCTGCTCCCTTTGCAATCAATGACTCTAAAAGCATTGCACCATAAGGAGCTCCAATATAAGGTCCTGCGACAGAAATACCCTTATCACACGCTTGATCGGTGAAAAGGGTACTCATAAAGAAAGGGTTACCCCCAAGATTTTTATTGTTTGATTTTATGAACTTAAAATCAGGTTCACAGCTTACCATCACAGCTACAGGACCGATATCAGGTGCCCTGCGAGCGCCTAAGGCAGGGACTATTGATTCATTATTCAGGTCCGACCAGGTCGGATAATTCATCCTTTACCTCATCAATGATATCATATACCCACATGATGTCTTCAATGGAAAGCCGGCCAGCCTTTGAAGGTGCCCTGTCAGTTCCATCTTTTTTTTTTAGGATTCTGGGACCCAGCTGAACTTTTGGTTCTCCTTCACCATACTGATGGATCGATATAAGAAGCCCTGTCTCTTCATTTTTCCATTCTTTTAATTTTTTATCCTTTTCAGGATCATATCCTGCCATATTTTTTCCTCCGCTCTCAAATTTTATATCTTAGAAAAATTTGCAATATTTTTAAATAATCCTGACACGGATGACAACAAAGCAATTCTGTTCTGCCTTAATTTTGTATCCTCTGCCATCACCATAACATCATCAAAAAAAGTGTCCACTTTAGGTCTTAAAGTGGCAATGTTCGAGAGTGCTTTATCATATTTTCCTTCTTGAATCAAACCGTTGACCATTTGTCTGACCTCTTTGACAGCTTCGAATAATCCTGTTTCGCAATGATCTTCAAAAAGACTTTCATCAACTGCCAGCTCTTCTTTTCTTTCAGTTTTTTTAAGAATATTTTCAATACGTTTAAACGTAATGGAAAGCGGTTCAAAATCAGGATCTTTTCTTAAAGAATCCAAAGCTTTAACCCTTAAAACGACATCGGGAAGATTTTCAAAGGATGCCCAGAGTGCCGAATTAACCGCTTCTTTTGAAAAACCCATATCCGTTAAAATATTGATCATTCTATTTTTGAAAAAATCTTTAATCTTCAAAGATATCTCTTCTCTTTTTTGTGCATCATCCATATATGCAGCAAGGCCTTGATCAATCATGGAAGTTAACGAGAATCCCATTTTTTCTTCCAGCATTATCTGGATAATGCCAATTCCCTGTCTTCTCAAAGCATAGGGGTCTGCACCGCCGGTGGGAATCAAATCAACTGAAAAACATCCGCAGATGGTATCCAGCTTGTCAGCAATGGCCAGAAGACAGGCTGTGGAATTTTCAGGCAGCCTGCCACCTGAATAGACCGGCCTGTAGTGTTGTTCAATGGCAAAGGCAACATCTTCTTTTTCGCCTGCATTTAACGCATAAGCTCTGCCGATAACCCCCTGGAGTTTGGTGAATTCAATGACCACCTGACTGACAAGGTCTGCCTTGCAAATTTGCGCTGCCCTCTTAACATTCTGCTTTAAGACATCTTTATCATCATAGGCTGCTTCTTCTACAAGATATTGAGCGAGATTACTGATCCGAAGGGTTTTATCATAAACTGATCCCAGTTTTTCCTGAAAGGTTACATTTTTTAGTTTTAAGGCAAACTCATCCAAAGAAGACTTGCAATCCACTTCATAGAAAAATTTAGCATCGGATAAACGGGCCCGAAGTACTTTTTCATGCCCCCTTGCCACAAGTGCCATATCTTTTGCTTTAGTGTTATTAACAGCAATGAACAATGGTTTTAAATTGCCGTTTTCATCGGTCAAGGCAAAATATTTCTGGTGTTCTCTCATGGCTGTGATTAAAACCTCATCCGGCACTTCAAGGAACTCATCGTCAAACCTGCCTACAATCGGAAACGGAAACTCCACAAGGTTTGTCACAATATTTACCAGTTCGTCATCTTTAAGAATCTGAGCATGATGGTCTTTTGCACAGGTTTCAATGGCCTGTGTCAAAGCAGCCTTTCTTTTCTCAATATCGGGAATAATACCAGCTGATTCAGCAACCGCTACATATTGATCGGCCGATTCGATTTTTTGTTTACCGGGGTGCATGAATTGATGCCCGAGAAGATAAGGAGAAGATTTTATATTACCCACTTTAAAATCAAGAATTTTTTTGCCTAAAAGCCCCACCAGAGTGATAATAGGACGGGCAAAACTAATGGAAAGGCTTCCCCATCTCATCCTCTTTGGAAACGGAATGGATAAAATCTCTTTTTCAAGTAATCCTTCGAGGATAGAGACAGAAGACTCACATTTTTCTTCAATAACGGCGGTAAGGTATCTGCCCTTTTGAGTAGCTTCAACTTTGATTTGATCAAGAGATACGCCGGCCTTTGAAGCAAACTTCTCTGCGGCAATAGTGGGGTTGCCATTCTCATCAAACCCCACCCTTTCAGGAGGACCTGTAACGGTAGATGTTTTTGCCTTCTGCATATCACCCACATCCTCCACCATTAATACAAGACGTCTGGGTGTTCCTAATATCCGGGGCTCACCATGATCAATCCTTGATTTATCCAAAGCCAAAAGAATTTTATCTTTAAAGGATCCCAATGCAGGAATAATATAGCCGGCCGGTATCTCTTCTGTACCAATTTCAATTAAAAGTTTATTCATTTGAATTACCCCCTCCATTCTTCAATAACGGATGCCCCATTTCTTCTCTCTGGTTGACATATGCTTTGGAAGCAAGTCGGGCAATATCCCTGATCCGTTTAATATACCCTGTTCGTTCCGTCACACTGATGGCACCGCGTGCATCCAGGAGATTAAAGGTATGAGAACATTTTAAACCATATTCATAGGTTGGAATAACAAGTCCCTGCTGAATGATTCGATGGGCTTCCGTCTCATATTTTTTAAACAGATCAAACAACATATCCACATCCGCGATTTCAAAATTATAGGTGGATTGTTCCACTTCCTGTTGGTGATAGACATCCCTGTAGGTGATGGTATCATTCCATTTTAGATCAAACACATTATCCACACCCTGCAGATACATGCAGATACGTTCCAGCCCATAGGTCAGTTCAACCGGCACCGGATTTACTTCTATACTTCCGGTCACCTGAAAGTACGTAAACTGAGTAACCTCCATGCCATCCAGCCAGACTTCCCAACCAAGGCCGGAAGCACCCAGTGTCGGAGATTCCCAGTCATCTTCAACAAATCGAATGTCATGTTCAAGGGGATCTACTCCAAGGACTTTCATGGAATCCAGGTATAATTGCTGAGCATCGGGAGGAGATGGTTTTAAAAGTACCTGATATTGGTAATAATGCTGCAGCCGGTTCGGGTTTTCACCATACCGTCCATCTGTGGGTCGTCTTGAGGGCTGGACATAGGCAACCTTCCACGGTTCAGGTCCCAGTGCCTTTAAGAGTGTGGTGGGATGGAATGTACCTGCACCCACTTCCATGTCATAGGATTGTATAAGAACACAACCCCGCTCGGCCCAGAAATTATTCAGGTTTAAAATCACATCTTGAAAATTCATTTTACTCCACTTTTTTAAATATAAAATTATAGTTAAAGTATAATAATACCCTTGTTCTCAATTCTTGTATCAAGCATTTTTGCATTTTCAACAGACCTTAAGGTATCCTGCCACAGGGGTTTTAGCCTTTCAATATCCTTTGCATCCCCGATGGCCCAGAGACAGCCGCCGCCCCCTGCACCCGTAAATCTTGCACCGCAGTCAAAAGTCATCGCCTTTTCAAACAACTTTTTTCCTGCCTTGTCAAGCACATCCGGTGTCATTTCAAGTCTTAATGTTGTCTCTTGATTCATAAGACCTGCTGCCTGCCTGAAATCCAGGGTTTTTACAGCCCTTGAAAATTCTTTTGTAAAATTTGCAATTTTCTCAAAAATCGATCTTGTTTTACCACAGACAAAAGATTCAACCCATTGTTTATTAATATCTTTTGATACATGAGGAATTCCGCAATATGCAATAAGAATATTTGAATTAAATTCTTTCCTGTCATCTTCATTCTTAAAAACAGGTTTTTTTTCAAATTCAGGAGAAATCTTTCCCATTTTCCAGACCCATTGATTTACCCCGCCGAAAGCCGCTGCAAGCTGATCCTGCATCCCGCAGGGAACCCCTGCCACACTGGCTTCTATATAATGAGCCAGCCAGGCAATCTGTTCGGGGTTAATCTTTTTATCAAACGCTTTATAGAATGCCGAGATAAGGGCAACTGCTGCAGAGGAAGACCCCCCAAGGGCACTTCTTGGCGGTGAAGAAGATTCAATTTGGATATGAACGCCATGGGCATTAAAATAGGT
>QMMT01000076.1 GCA_003647385.1 Deltaproteobacteria bacterium | reverse complement strand
GTATTTTACGTAACACTTGCACAAATTTAAGATTTTGAATAAGGATTTCTTTTTCTATGGAACGAAAAGTGGTTGTTGCGGGATGGGGCCAGATCACTCAGCCCAAAGAGTTGAATAGAACACCACTGGATCCCATGGGATTGATGAGCAAAGCCGCCCAAGATGCTGCTGAAACAATGACTTCCAATAAAATTCTGACAAATCTTGATGGGATTATGGTTGTCAGGACCTTAAGCCGCCACTACACATCCCCTGCCAAACAGCTTGCCCAAAAACTGAATGCAAAACCAAAATTTACCCATGTTTCCGGGATTGGCGGAAACTCCCCCCAGACACTGATCAATATGGCTGCCGGCATGATTGCCCGCAATGAACTGGATTCTGTTCTCATTGCCGGCGCTGAAGCCTATGTGCAAAGAGAAAAAAAAATAAAAAAAATTGAAAGCGCATTGTTCAGGGGTATTCCAAAAGATTATCCAGGGGATGATTTAATCGGATCCACACTTTTGGAAAATCAACATGGTATTGAACATCCCCTGCAGGGGTTCCCTCTTTTTGAGACAGCACTGTGGGCGGCATCTGGCCTGGATCTAAAAACCTATCTCACACAAATTGGTAAGATGTGGTCTGATTTCAGCAAGGCTGCTGTAAATCACCCTTATTCATGGTCAAAAAAATTAAGATCTCCGGAAGAAATCATCACCCCTGGTCTGGCCAACAGGCCTGTTGCATTCCCCTATACCAAGTTCATGAATTCATTTGTTACGGTTGATCAGGGAGCTGCAGTGATATTAATGTCCGAGGAAACCGCCAAAAAATATTTACAAAAAAACCGGGAAACAGTCTATTTCCTTGGTGGTGGATATGCTCAAGACCGGCAGCGCTTTATGATTGAAAAATCTGATTTCACATCAAGCCCACCCCTTAAAGCAGCAGTTAAAAAAGCATTGGAAAGATCTGGTATGTCATTGGAAAGCATAGATTGTTTTGATCTTTATTCGTGTTTTCCCTGTGCGGTTTCCATTGCAAAAAAAATGATCGGAATAAAAGACAACGATCCAAGGCCCCTCACACTGACGGGCGGTCTTGGTTTCTTTGGAGGACCAGGCAATAATTACAATCTCCACGGCGTTGCCACGCTTGCCCAAAAAATTTGTATGGGAGAAAAATCAAATGGCCTTGTCACAGCCCTTGGCTGGTTTATGCATAAACATGCGGCAGGTGTTTATGGTTCGAAACCTTTAGAGGGTGAATTTAAAGATCATGATATAAGGGATCAAGAAGACTGTCTTGCTGGAACAGAGCCTGTTGAAATAAAGGGTCAGGTCACAGGCATAGGAATCATTGAAACATATACCATTATTTACGCAATGGATCAAAGCCCCTCATACGCTGTACTCTACGGAAAAACACCGGATAATTTCAGGTTTATTGCCAGGACACAAAGTCATCCGGATATTTTTAGTCAGCTTACATCAAAAAACAGGGTTGGACAAAAAGTGAAGGTAAAATTTGACCCTTCCAGAAACATGAATATTGCAGATTTAATATAGCCGCTATAAAATTTGAGCTAACACAACAGAAACGTTATCTTTTCCCCCATGGGCATTCGCTTCATGAATAAGATCCTCAGCTTTTTTCCTGATATCTGTCTTAGAAACCAAATGCTTTTTTATCAGGGAATCCTCTATCATATCTGTGAGGCCATCTGAACAAAGGAGAAAAAGATCTCCGGGGAAAAGAGTCCCTCTTAAAAGATCCAGGGTCGGATTCTTTTTTATTCCCACTGCTCTCAGGATGACGTTCTTGAAAGAATGAGTGGCGGCTTCTTCTTTGGTGATCATTCCCTGTTCCAACTGCTCTTGCACCAGGGAGTGATCAGTGGTCAGCTGTTTTAAATTCCCCCTGCGGAGGCGATATGCTCTGCTGTCACCCATATGACCGAGGACGTACCGTTTGTCACTCAACGCCAACAATTCCGCTGTACATCCCATACCTTCACATGCCGGATTATTTTTTGCATACTTCAATATATTGTCATTGGCAATCAAAAAAGTTTTTTTGACCCGTTCAGACTCCCTGCCATCTGGGTTTTGTTCCATGGAAAAGACGTCTGAAGCTGTTCGGGCAAACAGCTGACTTGCAACGTCTCCGGCGGCTGTCCCACCGATTCCATCTGCAACAAGACAAAATCCTTTATCTTCATTTACCAGAATTGTATCTTCATTCTTCTTTCTATGAAGTCCCTGGTCTGTTTTTCCAAATAAAAAATAATGTGTCATTTTATTTAAATCTCTGCGCCATGAATTCTACCAGATTAGTTTCATCATAGGAGATACTCAATTGCTTTCTAAGTTTCCCCAGATCTGAATAAATTTCTTTGCCTGACTGATATCTCACGGTTGTATCCTTTTCCAGGCATTTCATAACAATATCATTAACCCCTTCAGGGATATCAGATCTTACTTCAATAATAGGGGTAACTTTGGTTTTAGGAAGGGCACTTAAAGCTTCAAGTTCGTTATTAAAACGATACAGCCTTTTCCCGGAAAGTATTTCGTAAAATATGATGCCAAGAGCATACAGATCTGATTGATGGCCTGTCTCTTTTCCCAATGCCTGTTCAGGAGAAAGGTATGACAATTTACCTTTTATCACCCCTGCCTGGGTAAAACTGGGTTCAGACCTGGCTTTGGAAATTCCAAAATCGCTTATTTTAACTTCACCTTTAAAAGAGATCAGCATATTCTGGGGGCTGATATCCCTATGAACGATATTTAAAGGTTCTTTTGTGTCCGCACTCTTTTTCGTATGGGAGTAATAAAGTCCTGAACTGATCTTTTGAATCAAAAATATTGACAAGTCAACCGGCAGTCCTTTTTTTTCATGGGCCATGATCTCTGCAAGATTTTTCCCGTCTATATATTCCATCGCCATAAAGCTGGAATTATGCATTTTTATGAGATCAAAAATTTGTACAATATTTGGGTGTTGGAGCATTGCTGCAAGACGAGCTTCCCTTATGAACATATCCACAAAATCTTGATTCTGGGAAAGATGGGGAAGTATCTTTTTTATGGCAACGGTTCGCCTGAAACCATCCTCCCGAATGTATTCAGCCAGATACAATTCAGCCATTCCACCCTGAGCAATCTTTTTTGTAAGCATATAGGGGCCTACTTTATCGGCTTTTTCAAACTCTTCAAGCTGTCTTTTTCGTTTTTTTCTTAGATACTGGTTTGTTAAAAACAAAGCGCCAATGAACCCCAAAATAGTTGCCCCCCATAAACAAGCGAGCAGTGTATTGTATTTTTCAATCGTCTGATCCAATTTTTGGGCATCATCACCAAAAACAATCTTTCCTATTCTAACTTTGGAAAAAAAAATCTCTTTTGTAAAGCTTATGATTGCAGTCCCTTTGTACTTACTCCGATTTATTGAGATGTCATCGGTTGTTTTCAATATTTTTGCATCTGCTGGAACACTATATGTGTCACCAATGACATCGGGATCGCTATGGGCAATGATTTTCCCATCATGATCAAGGATTGCTGTAAAAACCGGATTATTCTTTTTCTGTAGTTCTCCCACCGCAACATTCAAGGTAAGGATATCGAACTCCAACAAAGGGGTACCAATTTTTTCGCCCATGTTTTCAGCGGCCTGAAGTCCGGCGTTCATAAACGCATTTGTGTATTTTTCCTGGTAATTTCGAATATAAATATGGCCGGCAAAAGAAATCAGAATGAAAAGCAGTAAATAAATCACCAGGGGTTTTTTGTTTCTGTTTATGAACTCATTTTTTAGCAGCCGCCCTAAAAAACCACTGTACGTATTAGTTGCCAGTTGTTTCGCCCATGTGATGGTTGTGCTCTCTTTTTCACTGACAGCCATAATTACTCTCCAATTAACAATACAATATTATGTTTATTCCGCCGCAATTTTGTTAATAATCCTTGTACACTGGATGACAATCTGTCGTTTAAGCCAGTTTAATTGCTCTACCTTTGCTATCTCCTGAAGCAATACAGAGTTGTTTGTTTCAGAAGACTGTTTAAGGATTGGAAATTTCTCAAGATCCGGAATTTGAAAGCCATCCGAAGAAAAATTCTCTTGATTCCCGCAAAGGGGGCATGAAATTTCAGAATCTCTAAAATCATTTAAAACAGGCTTTTTATGGGATTTTAAGTTTGTATTTAAGGTCTTTAACCATGAAAAACAATCCTTGTAGTTAACAATTGTGAATAAAAAGACAATAGCCAGCAAAGTTGATACTGCAAAAAAGACAAATAAGCGTTTTAACTGCCCGATATTTTCTGTTGCAAGCGATATAAACACTTCTCCCACCCTGGTGCCCGAAAAGGTAACATCAGAAGAAAAATTCATCACTCTTTGGTGATTTGGATTGGATATTCTCCAGTAATGAACATCTTCAACTACCCCTGCCTTCTGCTGATCCAGGGCAAGAAACTGTTTTTGGTCAGTATAGGCAATTATTTTATTTTTATGATCAATAATTGATGCAAAAACAACTTCTGGTTTCTGGGTTATTTTCTCTATGATCCGACTCAAAAGTTTAATATTTCTTTCTAAAAGAGGCAATCCGGATTGACTTGAAATATCTTTGGATATGGAAACACCGACCTTGATTAAGGCTTGCTGGCGGTTGTCTTCCCTTATGTGGATAAGGATATAAAAAATAGTACAGATAACAAACCATGCCACCAGGCATAGTATCATTTTTTTCCCGGTAAGCTCAGTAGATATTTTTGGAGTTGCAGTCATGTTAATTTTTATCCTCCCGGAAACGCTTGAACCTTGACACCTTGTGTGGAAACAGTCATCGTCATCAGGTTACAATGGAAAAAGTGATCAATACTTATCAATACTTTTGACCTATATAAAAAAAATGCCGATGTCAAGGTAGTTATCTAAATTTTCATCAGGTTTCCTTAGTCCAACAAACTCGGTATAAGACCATATAACACTAAAAAACTATTGAAATATCATGGAAAGATGTTAATACTATAGAAGATTATACAATTAATTACTATTCCTAATGGGTGGCTATGAATAATAGTAAAATGTCATTTATATTTATTTCTTTGATTTCCATTATTTTTTTTACATCCTGTGTTGCAAACAATTCATCTGTTCAGCACCCGTCTTCCCTCTATAAATCTAATGATTATGCCCTATACAAAAAAGGAAAAGAAAACTCATTTTCCCAGCTTGCCAGAACCCAGCTCGGAGATGAAAAATGGGTTTGGAAAATCGAAGATGCCAATGAAATTGAAATACTTAGTGACAGTGCCTTGGTCCAGGTTCCCTTGAAGGATCAGAATATTGGAGGACTTTTTGAAAACGGATATCAAAGTGTCCCGATTTTATGCTATCATAAATTTGGACCTGATAGAACTTCCCCTTTAACCATGCCGCCCGATATTTTCAACCAGCAGATGAAATATCTCAAGGATAACGGATACAGGGTTGTCAGTCCGGCTGATCTATTAGATTTTTTAAAATACCGCCGCCAGATACCTAGAAAATCGGTACTCATTACCATTGATGATGGCTACAAATCGATTTATGATATTGCATGGCCCATATTAAAAAAATACAATTTCACTGCAACTGTTTTTGTATACACTAATTATGTGGGCATCTCCAAAAAAGCCCTGACCTGGGATGACTTAAGAGAACTCAAGTCCTACGGCTTTAGCATCGGTTCCCATACCGTATCCCATGCAGACCTGACAAAAAAAAATCCGGATGAAAAACCGGATGATTTTTACCATCGAATAACAGAAGAACTTTTGCTGTCAAAAAAAATTATAGACAAAGAACTGGGACAGGACACCATCGGTTTGTCTTTCCCCTATGGACGGCAAAATCGGAATGTATTGAAACTGGCAGAAGCCGCCGGATACAAAATAGCAGTGACCGTAGACAGGGGCAGCAATCCTTTTTTTACAAATCCCCTTGCTTTAAACAGGGATATGATATTAAAAAAGGAGATGAAAACTTTTATTTCAAGATTGCATACTTTTAATAACGTTTCTTTAAAGTGAAATGAGCCATGAAAATCAAAAAACTACTTACCGTATCAGTCCTATTTATGCTAATCATTTCAGGATGTGTTTCCATTGATCCACTCCTCAATAAATTTGAATCAAAAGAAACCAAACTTGTCCGGCAATATATTGCAGAAGGGGAAGCCCTGGAAAAAGAGGATCTTTTTTCCAATGCCCTGGAACAATACAAACTTGCCCTCACCGTTGATCCTGAAAGTGAAGAAGCTGTCCAGCATAAAAAAAATGTTTTGTCAAAGCTTTGGCAAAGAGCGCAGCTTCATTACAAAAAGGGCATCAAACTAGATGAACAGGGGAAATATGAAGCTGCCAGAAAAGAATATTTAAGCGCCCTGCAAAACTGGCCTGATCATAAAGGAGCAAAAGACAAACTAACACCCGGCGAGGTCGAAGAAGAAAAAAAAGACTATATCATCCATACCCTCAAATATGGAGAGAGTGTCTCGCAACTGGCAATGATCTACTATGGTGATTTTAAAAAACACACCATCATTGGGAAATTCAATGTTCTAAAAGATGTTACAAAAGTTCGTGTGGGAGAAAAGATAAAAATTCCGGTTATTGAAAATATTCCTCTACAGAAACTTAAACAGAGACAGAAAAATTATTTCGATTCACAAAAAACTGTGTCTCCTGTTGCTGTTCCCGAAAAACCAGAAAAAAAGATAGAACCAATCGTAGAAGAAGTAAAGGTTGAGGTTGAAACAATTCAACCGCCGGTTGTAGAAGAAACAGAACCCAAACAAGAATTAATAGAAGAAAACATGCAAAAAGAGGCCGTACAAATGCCGGAGCCTTCTTTTGAAGAAAATAAAAAAGAAATATCTGAGAATTATGAACAGGGAATTGATCTGTTCAACAAAAAGAAATATCCTGAGGCCATCACTTCATTCATGGCAGCGGCAGAACTTGATCCGAAAAATGAAAGTCTCCTTGACTATCTTTTTAATTCTCATTTTCAGCAAGGGTTGGCACTGTTTAATTCAAAAGAGTACCTGTCAGCAAAAGACCATTTTGAATCAGCCCTCAAGTATGATGAAAATTGTGAAAAATGCCCGGATTACATTGAGAAATGTGAAGAGACCTATAAGGAAAAGCATTACAATCTCGGAATCCACTATTTTGGCAAAGAACAGTTAAGCAAGGCCATTGAGGAATGGAACCTGGTCAAAGAGATTGATCCGGATTATAAAGAAGTGACGCCTAATTTAAAAAAAGCTGAAATGCTCTATAAAAGACTTGAGAGTATTAAACAGGGCAAATCTGAATAATGAAACAGCCGACGTCAATCATTGTTCAGCTTGTCCATATCCATGGGCCTCTGAAAGGAGAAATTCAGGAGTTTGGCAGCAATGAAATTATCATAGGACGCCATGCATCCTGTGACCTTCAGTTTCCCCAGGATCTTATTGTTATATCACGAAAGCATGCAAATATTATTCGGGAAGGTAACCGGTTTAAGATTATTGACCACAGCACCAATGGAACCTTTGTCAATGGTGAAAGGATCACCGAGGCCTATTTAAAAAATGGCGATGTGATATTTTTTACAGAGGGCGGCCCCAAGGTCAGTTTTTTAACCCGGGTGGGCGAAGTGTTGGAAATCCCTGATGCAGTGCCGGTCCCTGCACCGGCACCCCCGCGACCCGCACCTCAGTCGATCCAAAAACCCGTACCGCATCTGTTTGTACCACCGACTCCCCAGC
>QMMT01000075.1 GCA_003647385.1 Deltaproteobacteria bacterium | reverse complement strand
GTCCTCCAGGCCAGGGTATTACCTTTTCGTCTGCCGGAATATCTGGAATTTTTTTAATCTACTTGCGATCACCCTGGGAAAATATAGGAGAAAACGCTGTGTCAAATATTTGGCGAAGCTGCATAATTTTCCTTATATAAAGAGAGCGTTAAAATGATATAATATCTATAACTAACTGTAATTTAATAATTTTTTATTATATTTCCTTTTCTGGCATAAGTATTGCTTTGTTTGTCCTTGAGCCATTGTGATGTACTACAAACAAGGAAAAGAACATGAAGCAGGCATTAAGCAGAATATCCAATAGAATAGTGACATTGTTTTCGATAATTTTCAAAGTGGCCCAAAGACAGGCTGATCATAAAAAATTGACGCGTCATATCGTTGCATTAAACAAGCAACAGTCATCCACAGGAATTATTAATGAAGTCGCTCTGTGTTTGAAAGATCTCCTCAATTACAGATTGTTTGCTTTTGTGATCCAAAAAGAGAAGGGTATGGATATCTGGCTGGACCCCGGGATGTACAAAAAATCTCTTGAAGATATTATCGTAAAGGATTTCAGAGTTGAAAACAGAGAAAGTTTAACTTATTTAAATCATACGTTTCATTCGGATAACACGGAAGAAAAATTCAATATGAAGAACCTTGTTTTTTATGAATCAAACGAGGAAAATTGTTTGCTGAGACTTTATATGCTCCCCGACAAAAACAATTATGGTTATCATGATGAGATAGTTAACCTTGTCCTTCAGGGATGCTCTACGGCACTCTCCCGGCAGGTTAAAATCGAAGATTTAACGGATGCAGCCGTTATTGATCCGTTAACAGGATGTTACAATAGAAGGGAGTTTGAAAACCAGCTGAAAAGAAATATTGCAGGCGCCATACGACATAAATATGATTTATCCATGTTTATGCTGGATCTGGATCATTTTAAGAAAATAAATGATACCTATGGGCATCTTGCCGGTGATAAGGTATTGCAGGAAGTAGCCGCTCTTTTACAAAAAAATATGAGAACAGGCGATATCCTTGCCAGGTTCGGCGGGGAAGAATTTATTGCTATTCTGCCGGAAACCGATAAGATAAAAGCCATGGAGCTTGCTGATCGTCTGAGGATAAAAATTTCAAGCAAGATTATTGTTCATAACGATGATACCATTAAAGTAACAGCAAGTTTTGGAGTGTCTGAGCTGGATCGACGTGCTGATATGACTAAAATTATCCAGGATGCAGACACCATGCTGTATAAAGCCAAATTAAACGGGCGAAATACGGTCATGCCTGGTTTAATGAAGATCATTTCCCATAAGGAATCGGAAAAGCGAAAGTGTTATACGATCTGAGTATGTCAAATTAAATTTTTTTGGTTTCTTGACTTTCTTTATTTTCATTGCATATATATATCTTATATTTTATTGAGGAAGGCTCAACCTTTTGGAGCAGCATATATTATGAGTGCCATCCAAGAACTCGTTAAAGAAATTAAAAATTTAAAGCCCATACCGGCTGTGATCAGTCAGATTCTTGAGGTGGTTGATCAACCGGACAGCTCCATGTCCCAGATAGCAGACATTATCCAATATGACCCCGCCATCACAGCCAGTGTTTTAAGAACCTGTAATTCTGCTTTTTTTGGTTTGAAAAATCCTGCTGAGTCGATCAAAGACGCTGTAAGTCTTCTGGGAATAGATCAAATTATTGAAATCGTATTGATGAAATCCGGTGCTGAAGTATTGTCCGGAAAACAGGAAGGGTATGGGCTTCACGAAGGGGCGATGTGGAAATACTCTGTGTCTTCCGCATTGATTGCAAAACAGATAGCACAAAAGCTTTCATTGAAAAATATTAGTACGATCTTTACAGCGGCGCTGCTCAAGGATATTGGTAAAACAGTTCTGGACAGGTTTGTCATGGATTCTTTTGAAAAGATATCTGCATTGGTTGTGGATAAAAATCTAAGTTTCAGAGAGGCTGAAAAAAAAATTATCGGAGTGGATCATACCGAGCTTGGGGGAATGATTGCAAAGATGTGGAAATTTTCTCCCAAAATGGTGAAAATTATCCGCCATCATCACCTTACGGATGCTTCAATGATCAAAGATAAGGAAATTGCTGTGGTTTATTTAGCCGATTGCATATGTATGATGATTGGTGTCAGTGTGGGGTCAGATGGGCTGGCATATCGGTTTAATGATCAGGTAATGAAAGAATTGGGAATAAAAGCGGACGATATCTCAAAAATAATCGCTGACTTTGCTGTAAACATGCAAAAAGTGGAAGAGCTGTTAAATGTGGTCTGAAGCCTATATGGTATTCCTTACTTCTATATTTCTTTTGGCAAGATAGTTTTTTACACGTTGAATCGGCACCTCTCTTCTGTGAAAGATGCCTGCAGCTAATGCTGCTTCTGCCGGCGTATTTTCAAAAACTTCTGCAAAATGATCTTCACAGCCCGCTCCGCTTGAAGCGATCACCGGGATGGAGACGGCATTTCTTACGATATTGATCAACTCAAGATCAAATCCTGAGTTTGTTCCGTCTTTATCAATACAATTAAGAAGAATTTCACCGGCACCAAGATCTTCACAGGCACAGGCCAGTGCAACTGCATCCAGATCCCTTGCTATCCTGCCGCCCTGGACGGTGCATTGATACCAGCAGTAGACTTCATTGTCAGGGCCGGGGAATTGAGTTTGAATCACGTGATGTTTTTCAGCCTCATCCGGCGAGTTGACATAGACTCTTTTAGGATCAACGGAAATCACGACAGCCTGGTTTCCATATACTTTAGAAATCTGCTCGATAGAACTTTTCCCCGATTTTTTCCCTGTTTTTAAATAGTCTTCAGCAATATAAACCGCATCACTGCCAATAGATATTTTATCAGCCCCTGATCTGAAATATTGAGAGGCTACATCAAGTGCCGTATATGTTTTGCCATTGCTGTCTGTATAATCTCGTATTCCACCGCCAATGGTCAGGGGAACAAAAACATTTTGACTGGTTTTTTCAAGGACGTCTATCATTGGCATGTCTTTTAGAGGAAAATCCCTGAATCCTGTGATATTTAAAAAAGTGATCTCATCGGCACCCTCTTCATAATATCGTTTGGCAAGCTCTACAGGTTTGCCAAGGTTTCTGACATCCCCTTTTTCTCTGACATCATACTGGTCCCCTTTGGTTACCACAAGGTCTCCCTGGTCATTGGTTCTGACATCAAGGCAGGCAATGATTCTTTTTGACAGGCCTTTACTTTTTATATCAATTGGTTTTTTAGCTGTCAGATCCTTTTGATAAATAAAGTTTTTTAAAAGTTTTATACCGGCATTCCCGCTTTTTTCAGGATGAAACTGGGTACCGATAATATTGCCTTTCTGGACACTGCTCACAAATTCATAATCATAGTTTGTAGTGGTTAAAACAACAGAACTCTCATCTGGAACAATATGATAGGAGTGGACAAAATAAAATTTTGTATCCGGCTTTACATTTTTAAAAACAGGAGAGTCTTTTTTCAGGTTTACTCCGTTCCATCCAATGTGCGGGACAGCAAATTTAGTTTTAAATCGGTTGACCCGGCCCTTTAAAATTCCAAGGCTTTGATTGCCTGAAAAATCTTCCTCACTTCCCTCAAAAAGAGCCTGCATACCCAGGCAGATACCAAAAAAGGGTTGGTCGGCATTCAGGTATTCTCTTAAAGGATTAATATAATTTTTTTCATTGAGAATCTGGATCATACTTTCATAATTACCCACACCGGGGAATATTATTTTTTGTGCATCAAGGATATCAGAGGGCTGGGTAACCACCTTGATAGTTCCGCCCAGTTTTTCAATGGCATTAACCACGCTGCGAACGTTGCCGGCCCCATAATCTAGTAAAGTAATCATAAAATTTTCTCTATTCTTCAAACAAAGGGATACACTTTAATTTTTTCTTTAGTTCACCCTCAAGTTTAAGTGGTTTTCCGTTAATGTCGGCTATAACAAATGTGATATCGGCCTCTACACAAACAGTGCAGGTCGTTTTATTAATGACCCGCTGTTTAAATACCATACTTTTGTTTCCTATTTTTCCAAGGCCTGATTGAATGCGAATAACATCATTAACTTTGACCTGGCTTTTATAGGCGATGTTAATATTAACAACAAAGAAGTGAAACCCGTCATTCATAAATTCTTCAAGGTTCATATGATCTTCTATAAGCTGCCATCTTCCTTCTTCTAAAAACTCAAGATACCGGGCATTGTTCACATGCTGGTAAAGGTCTGTATGGTATCCTCTGATTTTGATTTCAGGTTCCATCTTTCACGCTCCATTAGATTTATCTGATCAACAGACTTGCATTTTTAATACAGGCCATATCATGTTGAAATTTTTTTATCAGTGTCTGTATCATATCCTCTTCTATCTTTTGTGTCCCGATTGTTTCGCAGGTTTTATCATTCAAAGCGGTTTTAAGAAAGATATTTATCCGTTTTGTTTTGGTCATCATGGACAGTGCTGTGCCCCCGTTGCCTTTATAGTCCTTTTCAAGGACATTAAATGCCTGACAAAAATCGTGATACCTGAAATACTCAATAAACGTATCCGATCCAATGCCATCATTGCATTCTGTCAAAACGACCAGACGACCATTGTCTTTTACAAACATGGAGGCATTATTGATGGCTTTATGAGCCTGGATAAAATTTATGTCTTTTGGGAATCCACCGCAGGATGCTATAACAAGGTCATACTGCCTTTTAACTTTGGTTTTATAATATGTGTCAAGGGTTTTGCATGCGGTTAAAAAGTCGTTGTAGGTTTTACCAACAATAAGTTGGCACACCATTGCTTTTGAATCAAGTATGCCGTGAATGGAAATTCTTTGGGGTTCAATAAAATCATCAATCTCTTTTAAATCCCGGGCCAGAGGATTGTTCTCAAGGTTTCCCGGCTGACATCCAGGTGATAGTTTTTTTAAGGTTTTATCCAGAAAAAGCCCGTGGTTCTGATAAATGTCCGGCTTATATCCCAAACCAGGGAATAAAAGTTTTCTGCCACCGCCGTATCCGGCAAAATAGTGATGGGACAAGGCACCAAACGTAATGATCAAATCACTTTTGATAAGATCTTTTCGAATATGAACTTTTGTGCCTTTTGGGGTTTTCCCAAGGCATGTGAAAAGATTTTTATCATTGCAGTCATGATGAATAAACCGGTATGTTTGATATAGATCGCCATAGACATTCAGACATTCTTTGTCGCTCTGCCTCGCATGGGTGCCATAGGCGATAAAAAATGTAATCTGCTGGTTTTTGATACCCTTTTGAAGGAGGATTTCCAGAATCCACGGTAGATAGGTTTTATAACCGCAGAGCCGTGTTTTGTCAGCGATTACAATTGAGATGGTATGATGGCTCGATAATTTTTTGGGCAACTTTAAAGAAAAATCAGCGCTAAACTTTTTTTTATTGATAAACAAGAGAGGTTCCCGGATACTTAAAAGGTCTGCTTTCTCCGGTAATTCAATGTCACAGAATGTTTTTCCGTATTTAAATTTAATTTTTTTGAGCATAAATCCCTTGGAGATTGTCATGAAAGCAAAGGGCTTTAAACCCGGATTGCTCCAACCGTTTTATGGTGTTTTTAATAAATTTATCCTGGTGTTTTATTTTTTTCGGGCTCCCGGTATAGTGAAACAATTTTGAATGGGATGCCATGACCCTGAAGAGTGCCTTATAAAATTTTTTTCCATAAAGATCTCCGAAGGACGAAGTAAACCGTGGCGGATCATGGATCACGCTGTTAAACAAGCCTGTTTCAAAACGCTCAACCTCCTGGGTGATATCGGTATGAATCAGTTCCAGTCTTTTGTCAGCATATTTTTTTAACCAGGGATTTAGATTGCGTAATTTTATAACAGCACGGTTTTTTTCTGTTGAAATTACTCTTTTCGCACCTGCCTTTAGCGCAAAAATGGCTGAATATCCAAGTCCGCCACAGGTATCAAGTACCTGATCATTTGCTCGAACAACCAGCTGTGCTTTTAATCCGGCATCTGTAAGAGGATCAATGTCTTTAGATCGGTGCATCTTGATTCCGTTGATTTCAAGGGTCGGTGCACTGTCAGTGGGGACCAGTTTATAATACCCGTCGCTTCGAACTTCAATAGGGATCAACTCATTGTTTTTAAAAATAAAGATTCTGTTCTTATAAGAGGCTATGGATTCAAGCTGATTCATATTAATATATATATCATGATCCAGTATCAGCCTGTCGGTTTTAATTTTCCATATTTTTTCAGACAAGTTCAGGTCCAGGGAGAGACAAATACTTTTTGTGCGATTTTGGATTGCTTCAAGGATTTTTGCAACAATATCACAATGGAAATAATAAGTGTCATTCATAACGAAAAATTAAAAATCAATACTGCCCGGCGTTCTTGGGAACGGTATAACATCCCTGATATTAGTGATGCCGGTAATCATCATTAAAAATCTTTCAAACCCCATGCCAAACCCGGAGTGCGGTGCTGAACCAAATTTTCTGGAATCCAGATACCACCAGTAATCGGTTTTTGGCAGATCCATCTCATCCATTCTTTTTTCCAGCACATCGAATCTTTCTTCCCTCTGGCTGCCGCCAATGAGTTCTCCGATCCCCGGAACAAGCAGGTCCACAGCTGCAACAGTTTTTTCATCATCATTTATCCGCATGTAAAAGGGTTTTATTTGTTTTGGATAATCGGTCAGAAAAACAGGTTTTTTAAAATAAACTTCTGCCAGATACCGTTCGTGCTCAGACTGCAGATCGGTTCCATATTCAACCTTAAAGTCAAATTTCTTTTTGGACTTCAGGAGTATATCAATGGCTTCGGTATAGGAAATTCTTCCGAATTCAGCATTTAAAAGGGTGTCAATGCGCTTGGCTAATGATTTGTCCACGAACTGAGTAAAAAGAGCCATATCCTCCTGGCATTCATCCATGGCAAATTGAGTCAGATATTTAACCAGCTCTTCCCCATGATCCATGTTTCCCTTTAAGTCGCAAAAGGCCATTTCCGGTTCCAGCATCCAGAACTCTGCCACATGCCGGCTGGTATTGGAATTTTCCGCCCTGAACGTCGGACCAAAAGTATAGACATCACCCAGGGCAAGGGCAAACATCTCGGCAGGTAATTGACCGGAAACCGTCAAGCTGGATTCCTGGCCAAAGAAATTTTCTTTCCCGGGATCAGGACTGGTTACTCTGAACATTTCGCCGGCACCTTCACAGTCCGAGCCGGTAATCAAGGGCGTCGTCAGATATTTGAATCCTTTTTCCCTGTAGAATTTGTGAATGGCAAACACCATTTCTGACCTGATTCGAAAAGCAGCACCGTACTTGTTTGTCCGGGGTCTTAAATGGGCAATGGTTCTTAAAAATTCATCCGAGTGTCTTTTCTTTTGAAGGGGATAGGACTCCTCGGCAATATGGATAATTTCAATTTTGGATGCCTTGATTTCCCATTTCTGGCCTTTTCCGGGAGATTCTATAAGCTTTCCTGTCACAGCAACAGAAGTTCCCGTGGTGATTTTTACTATATCTGCATAATTTTTAAGATCATTATTTGCAATAACCTGGATATTTTTCAAACATGAACCATCATTGATATCCATGAAAGAAAATTCTTTTGAATCCCGTTTGGTTCTGATCCAGCCTTTGATGAGGACGTCTCCAGGCGTTTTTTTAAGTGTGAGCAAGAGATTGATTTTTGTTCTTTTCATTGCTTTATCCTGTAAAAAATAATATATTAAAAAATTTGATTGCGCCTTTTTAC
>QMMT01000074.1 GCA_003647385.1 Deltaproteobacteria bacterium | reverse complement strand
TTAAAGAAGCTCAAAAACTGGGGATCGCTGAAACTGACCCAAGCTATGATGTCGAAGGGAAAGATACTGCCAACAAGACCATTCTGATTGCCAATCGTGTATTTAATAAAACGTTGGGTCTTGCCGACATCATGGTGGAAGGTATCACAAAGGTAACACCTGAAGACATCAATACCGCTACAAAAAAAGGCAAAGTGATCAAATTGATCGGTACGGCCGAAATGATTGATGGCAATATCCAGCTAAGCGTAACTCCGAAAGCCATTGATGAAAAACATCCGCTGGCATTGATTAACGGTTCCCAAAAGGCTATTACCTACATGACAGACACCATGGGCAGTATTACGGTTACGGGCGGCAAGAGTTCGCCCGTTGGTGCTGCTGCTGCAGTCTTAAAAGATCTTATCAATGCCTTCAAATAAGGAGATATAAATTTGTTTACAACAGCTATAGTCAAAACACCCTGTGGAAATATGATTAACGGCATAAGCAACGCTGATCTCGGCAAACCGGATTTCGATCTTGCCTTAACACAGCATAAAAATTATATTCAGGCACTCAAACAATGCGGTCTTAAGGTAATAGTGCTTGATTCGGATGAAAACTTTCCTGATTCGACGTTTATAGAGGATGCCTGTCTTGTTACGCCTCGATGTGCCATCATTACCAATCCAGGTGCTGCGTCAAGAAGAGATGAAACCATTCAAATATCAGAGGAGATCAAAAAATTAGACCGGCCTGTGGAAAAAATTCAAAGTCCTGGTACGCTTGATGCCGGCGATGTCATGATGGTGGGAAATCATTATTTTACAGGCTTGTCAAAACGAACAAATATTGAAGGTGCATCACAGTTGGACAAGATATTAAAAAAATATGGGTACACATCATCCACCATTAAACTTGAAAATGTTCTTCATTTAAAAACAGGAATTTCTTATCTGGAAAACAATAACCTGCTTGCCTTTGGTGAATTTTTAACAAAACCTGGGCTGAAAAAATTCAATATATTGGAAGTTGATCTTAAGGAATCTTATGCTGCCAACTCAGTCTGGATCAATGACAAGGTACTGGTCCCCAAAGGATTTCCCAAAACAGCTGAAATGATAAAAAGAGCCGGATATCAAACTATAGAAATGGATGTGTCTGAATTCAGAAAACTTGACGGGGGTTTAAGCTGTCTTTCACTGAGATTTTAATGGATATTTATCGTCCTTAAGTGCGCCGTGTAAAGGTATGAACAAGAATGCCGGATATGCAAAACATACCCGGCATTCTTATCTATTGTACTGTATTTTTTTCTAATCTTCTTCAACTACAATAGCGTCTTCTTCACAAACTTCTACGCAGCTCTCGCAGCCCATGCATTCTTCAGCATTAACGGGAACTGATTTATCATCTTCCATCTCAAAAACTTCCACTGGACATACGTCTACACACTCTTCACAACCCACACATTTTTCATGGTCAACAATTGGATTAAATGCCATTTTAATAGCCTCCTTTAAAAAATTAACATTATTATATTATAAACTCATTCTTTAAATATAATTTGTATAAAAAACGTTTTTATAACATGGTATTCATTAAAATCAAGTTTTTTATCACTTTAATTTTATCAGGCATACAGGAATCTGTTTATCTGAACAATTAAAGACTTGATTAATATTATCCCCGGAGAATAAACTCAATTTAATCTGTCCGAAAAGAGAACACTTGTCATTCACTTTTGGCGGTTCATTTTCCCGGTTACCGTCTACCTGAATTGCACGCATCAAATAGTCACAAAATTGATGTTGCCATTCGTCTTTATTTTCACATTCATTTTCATGCACTTTTATTTTATCAATGTCAAGGGCATTTATAACATCTTTACAATTCGACTCAAGATAGTCAAAAACAGCCTCACTGGTAGTGACGAACACTTTGCTTTCAACACCTTGTTTCAATCCCCCTTTTGCAGTCATACACCTTGACCAGGCACAAATCCGCTCGCCGGGCATCATCGCCCCGGAATCCTTACGGCTATCCTTTTTGTCGGTCGCAAATTCACTCAAAGAGCTTTCTACTCCACGCAGAGTTGACATAAGCTGATCATGATTTGTATCCAGATCTTTTAATTTAAGATCAATGCGTTCATTTTGCACATCACACAATTGTGCCATCTTCAAAAATAATAAATCCTTTTGCAGGATTGATTCACCGGGCAGCACCTCTTCAATATCCCCTTTAATCTGTGATTTAATAGCGGTTACATCTGAATCATTTGTAAAATAAGGGTTTGCTTTTAAAAGTGATTTAAGATTGACTTCATTTCCTTTATGGATCTGGGCCCATTCCAGGTATTGCTTAACTTTTAGTTCCACTGGTTCAAGCTCATGAGGCGATAAAAAAAAAGGTATAACCTTTCCCTGTTTAAATAATTTTTGCAAGGTTTTATTATGCTTAAAATCCTTGCTGCCGGGTAAATAATGAAATGATGAGAAAAAAGTCAGAATCGTATTCATCTGATTTTCTGTCATATGGGTGAAGGGAAAAAATAAAAATGAATGTGTCATGGTGTTACCCTTTTATCATGAACGCTGATGCCTAAATTGGTTAACTGTTCCCGGACCTGGTCAGCCAGCTTCCAGTCCTTTTGCTCTCTTGCCCGGTCACGTTCCCTTATAAGATCCTGGATTTCATCTGAGTATTCTTCTTTTTTATCAAAAGAAAAAATTTTAAGGACTGAGTCAATGTCTTTAAAGCAGTTTAAAAGTTTTTTGGCACTATCCGGATCAATTTTGTTCTGATTGATCAATCGGTTAATGGTTTTCACATTTGCCAGCAAAGAAGAAATAACCCCGGAAATTTTTAAATCATCTCCCATGGATTGAAGAAAAGTAGATTTTATATCATATATAAATTGATCAATCTCTTCAAATTGTCTTCCATGTTTTATGATGCTCAAGGTGGAAAGGCACCGATTAATTTTATCCAGTGTATACTGAGCCTGCTTCAGGGATTGTTCTGACAGGATTAAGGTTTTCCGATAATGATTTGAAATAAGCCAGAACCGGATTGTTTTGAGTTCCCAGCCCTGGTCTACAAGGGTTTCAAGGGTCAGTACTTCAATATCTGGAGC
This sequence comes from Deltaproteobacteria bacterium, assembly GCA_003647385.1. Classification (GTDB taxonomy): domain Bacteria; phylum Desulfobacterota; class Desulfobacteria; order Desulfobacterales; family Desulfobacteraceae; genus Desulfobacula. The sequence continues at coordinate 4,707 of QMMT01000074.1, read as the reverse complement.
CAACAGAGAACCGTCATAATGAACCGGATCACAATGCAGCCAGCACTTTGCAAGATTTGCCCCATTACAGGCTTTTGCAATGGCAACTTCGTTTTCATGGTGGGGAAAGATTAGCTCCCGACCACCCGTCTGGATATCAAATGTTTCTCCCAAAAACTTCATAGCAATGGCGGCACACTGCAAATGAAGAGAGGGCCGGACATTACCCCACTGGGTCTTAATACCCACACCTCTTTTGAGTTCTGAAAGACGAACCCGTTTCAACAGTGTAAAATCCTTTGGGTTGAGTTTTTCATATTCATCAAGATCTACGGTAGCTCCTAATTTTATTTTATCAAGATCGATCCTGGAAAGGTCACCATATTCAGGCAGGCTGTCAATATTAAAATAAAGAGAGTGTAATTTTTCATAGGCATGCTGTTTTTCCTGAAGCCTTGTTGCCACATCTATCATTTCATCAAAATGGTCTGATACTTTTGGATAGGCATCCGCCGAACGAATATTCAATTTTGCAAGATCGTTCTTAAATAAATCAATGTAAATTTGTGTGAACCTGTCAAGTGTCATTCCTTCTTTCTGGGAGCCCTGAAGCGTCTTATCATCGTAATCAGTGATGTTGACCACATGGTTGACAACTATGTGGTGATACTCAATGTATCTTATGAGTAAATCTGTAAATGCATATCTTCTAAGCTGCCCTATATTGAGTCTTTTATGAACAGTGGGACCGCATGTATAAATTGATACTTTTTCCTTTTCAAGCGGTTCAAATGAAATTTTAGATTTTGAGAATGTATTAAAAAGTGACAGGGCAATATGTTTTTCCACAGAGAACAGACTCGTAGACAGATACCGTTCTCCGCTGTCCGGGAAGATAACCACAATAAGACCTTTTTTAATCTTTTGAGCTTCCTCAATGGCCACAGCCATTGCCGCCCCACTGCTCATTCCGACAAAGAGCCCTTCTTTGACTGCAAGTCTGCGTGCCATATCAAACGCGGTGTCATCATCAATATTTATCTTTTCGTCAAAACAGTTTTTATCCATAATTTCAGGCGTATAAGATTCCTTCATATTCTTAAGACCCTGAATTTTATGCCCGAGATATGGCTCGGCACAGACGATCCTGATATCCTCATTATACTCTTTCAAGCGTCTTGAAAGCCCCATGAGCGTGCCGCTTGTCCCAATGGTTGCAACAACAGATGAGACCTTGCCAGAGGTCTGTTCAATGATTTCAGGTGCTGTCGTATGATAATGGGCTTTCCAGTTGGCATCATTATTATATTGGTCGGCAAGAAAATATTTATCCGGGTTTTCACGTGCAAGCCTGTATGCCTCCTCAATAGCACCGTCTGACCCCAAACGCCTGGGGGTTAAAATAATCTGTGCTCCCCTTGCCCGCAGAATACTCTTTCGTTCTTCACTTGCATTTTCCGCCATGGTAAGTGCAATTTTATATCCTTTAACAGCACAAATCATGGCAAGTCCAATACCTGTGTTTCCACTGGTTGCCTCGATAACGGTTTTATCTTTGGTCAATTCACCGGTTTTCTCTGCCGCATTTATCATATAAAGGGCCGGCCGGTCTTTAACAGAACCACCCGGATTCAAATATTCAAGTTTGACAAAGATCTTAACCCCTTTTACAGGATTCATCTTTTTTATCTCAACGATAGGGGTATTACCAATAGAATCTAGTATTGAAAACGTCATTTTTTATTTAACCTTTATTCTGTTGAACTCTCCAAATCTTGGCACTAAGCTTGACTTTTAAAGTATAAGATGGCTTTATACAGTAATTTTAATTGTTGTGCAATTTTTTACTGGAAAGAACATGTTCTGCTCGCTAAGGCAAAAGGTTCTGCCGTTTTTTGTGGCGGTTACTTTTTTTTACATATTCATATCAGTCTCCGCAGGGGGTGCAAGAGCAAATGCGCTGCCCGAAAATCCCAAAGAACTCTCCTGGCATATATCGGCACTGAAAGTGACCTTTGACAATAAAAGGGACCTCTATATTGCCCAGGACGATGTAGTGATCACCGGGGGTAAAACCAGACTTGAAGCAGACTATGTTGAATTTTCGAACAAAACAAAAGATGCGTTTGCTCAAGGGAATGTTCTTTTAATATCCGGTGAAGATTCCATTGCCTGCAATGCAATGAATATCAATCTTACAACTGAGATTGGAACTATAAATAACGGCACCATTTTTATACAGGAAGACAATTTTTATATTCATGGTGAAAATATCAGAAAGACAGGTAAATTTTCTTATAGTATGGATAAGGGCTCCATCACGTCATGTGCAGGAGAATTTCCTGACTGGAAAATTTCGGGGAAAAATGTAAACGTCACTGTTGAAGGATATGGGACTGCAAATCATGCCGTTCTCTGGGCAAAAAAAGTCCCTGCCCTCTACAGCCCTTTTCTGGTATTTCCTGTCCATACCAAACGCCAGACAGGTCTTTTATTTCCCAGGGTCACATCCTCTGACAGAAAAGGATTTGAATACGAGCAACCTCTTTTTATTGCCATGTCAAAGAATACCGATGCAACGGTTTATGTTGACTATATGGCTGACAGGGGAACAAAGTTAGGAACTGAGTTTAGATATGTCCTGGATAACAAGACAAAGGGTTCCATGTTTCTCGATGTTCTTGAAGATGAGAAGATCGATGATGGAACAATCAATACAAAAAACTACAGTTTTGAAAGCACACCTCAAAGAACAAACACTGACCGCTACTGGTTCAGGATGAAACACAACCAGGATCTTCCTAAAGGTTTTACAGGCAAGCTGGATATCGATATAGTAAGTGATGAAGATTACCTTCTTGAATTTAAAGACGGATTTACAGGGTATGATGATACCAAGGACTATTTTGATAAAAAAATTGGGCGCAGCCTGGATGAGTATGATGACACTACCCGAAAAAACTGGCTGAATATTAACAAATCATGGTCCACTTATACATTCAATGTTGATGCATTATGGTATGATAATGTTGCCGCCCGGCAACAGGATATCGATGACACAACACTACAGACACTTCCAGGCATTGAATTTAATGCTTCCAAACAGCAAATCGGTCCTTCGAAATTCTTTTATTCTCTTGATACCGAGTTTCGATCTTTTTACAGAAAAGACACAACGCTTACACTTGTAAACGGGCAGCGGGCAGATATTTATCCCAAAGTTTTCCTGCCGGTAAAAGTTGGTAATTTTTTTAATTTTGAACCATGGGCTGGTGTCCGAGAAACCATATATCATACAAATGACTTTACAGATATTAATGGTAATTCCGACAGTCTCAGGACAAGACTGTTGTATGATATTGGCGCGGACTTATCCACCAAACTGATTAAAATCTATAATCCGAATAATGCATTAGCTGATAAAATCAAACACGAACTGACACCAAAACTTGAATATGAATTCACCCCGAATATTATCCAGAATGATCTGCCCTCTTTTGATGGTTTAGACAGGATAGAGGAAAAGAATCTTCTGACATGGTCTCTGACCAATTATTTTATTTCCAGGGAATCAGGGCTGACCCCAAAGGGAGAAGAAAAATTAACCTATCGAGAATTTGCCTATATTAAACTTTACCAAAGTTATGATATCAGAAAGGAAAATGATAACGAGTCAAGACCATTTTCAGATATCACCTTTGATTCGGAATTTTCCCCCCACAATTTTTTCTTACTTGACTTAGATCTCTCCTGGTCTCCCTATGCCAATAATTTTAGCACGCTGAATATCGGCAATACAATACGAGATAACCGGGGAGATGCATTACGGACCGAATACCGATTTAAAGAAAATGAGTCGGAATCTTTGTATTCAAAAATTGATATAAGCCTTACCGATGAATTAATGGCTTATTGCTCCATTGAAAAAAATCTGAAAGACGATAAAACCGTGGAAACAAAGGCCGGAGTTACCATTACTAAATCCTGCTGGACATTTAATCTCTATTATTCAGATTCACGTGATGAACAGAGCATCACCTTTCTTATAAACCTTCATGGAATCGGAGAGTTTGGTATCTAATGATTGATCAATTAAAATGGTTTGCCCTTCTGACAAGAAGCAACTTTGAGCAGACGGTCTACAATAACATTATGAAAAAAAAAATAGAAGTTTTTTTACCCAAAAGCAAACGAAAAAGCCGACGAAAAGATAGAAATCTTATGATAGAAGTTCCTCTTTTCCCCGGATATATTTTTGTCAAATCAACATTTGATGCTGCTTATCAGCTTAAGATTTTAAAAACCATTGGGGCTGTCAGGCTATTGGGTAATCATGCAGGCCCTGTACCTGTGCCTGAAACACAGGTTGAGTCCTTAAAAATCCTGACAAGTGCAAATACGGATCTGATCACAGGAACAACTATCCGCATTGAAAAAGGAGACCCGGTGATAATTTTAGAAGGACCGATGGCAGGGGCAAAGGGAGAATTCACAAGATATAAAGGAAAAGGGCGTGTTGTTGTCAAAATAGATATTTTAGGACAGTATGCCGGTGTTGAAGCAGAAGAAGACAATGTTGAAAAAATTCCTGACTTTTTAGCATAACTCCTTGACTTTTTATCAAATTTTAATTAGAACCCTTAAAAATATGATAAGAGAGTATCATTCAATTTTTAAAAGAGGAAGTATGAATAAACTTGAATTAATTTCGGCATTAAAAGAAAGAGC
>QMMT01000073.1 GCA_003647385.1 Deltaproteobacteria bacterium | reverse complement strand
TTACCCAGGAGACCATATACCTTGGCCTGCTCAATGGCAATTTTCAGGCGTTTGATGGCCAGCTGATATTCTGTTCTGCAATAGATATATCCTTTGTCTGCATTAATCGCTTTTGCTGCAATGGTCATGCCTTCCAGCACACAATGGGGGTCTGCCTCAAGAATACTTCTATCCATAAAAGCGCCGGGATCTCCCTCATCAGCATTACACAGTACATATTTTGTATCACCAGAGCTCTTCCGTGCAAAATCCCATTTCATGCCCGTGGGAAATCCTGCGCCACCCCTCCCCCTGAGACCGGAGGCGGTCATCTGTTCTACAATATCAACGGGTTCCATTTCCTTGAGGACTTTGACGATGGCCACATATCCATCTCTGGCAATATAATCTTCTATTTTTTCAGGATCAATTTTCCCCTTATTTCTCAGGGCTCTTGGCATCTGATGGGCAAAAAATGAAATATCATCCTGCCTGGCAATCCTTTTTTTACTGGCCGGATCTTTGAACAGGAGGCGTTTAACAGGCCTGTTGTTGATAATCTGCTCTTCTATCAGTTCAGGGATATCTTCTGATTTAAGTTTGACATAAAAGATCCCTCCGGGTTGGACCACCAGAAGGGGGCCTAACGCACAAAATCCGTTACAACCTGTTTCAACGATTTTTACTTTGTCTGAAAGCCCTTTTTTTCAATCTCTTCGAAAAGGGTCTGTTTTACCTTAATGCTTCCCGTCGCATGGCACCCGGTTCCACCGCATATCATCAGACGTGTAATATCAGGATCAGCATTAATATCTTTTGTTAGTTCTCTTATCTTAATGAGGTTATCTAAAGTCAGTTTTGACATGCTGTTTTCCTTTTTTTACTTGTATGCTTCCAGGGACTGAATCACTTTTTCAGCAGCAATATCGCCATGGGTATCCTCTCCCACAACCATTACCGGTGCCAGTCCGCAGGCACCCAGACAGCGGACGCCTTCCAGGGAAAATCGTCTGTCAGCTGTTGTACCGCCCTCTTTGAGCTGGTATTCACCTTCGATGCGGCTGATGACTTCACGAATACCTTTGACATAGCAGGCGGTTCCCGTACAGACCTTGATGGTGTGGCGGCCTTTGGGTTTAAGTGAAAAAAGTGAATAAAATGATGCCACACCAAAGACTTCACTCCTGGGAAGGTTCATCCCATCGGCAATATAGTCTATCAGCTCACGAGGCAGGTAATTGACAATATCCTGGCATTGTCGCAATGCGGTGATAATGGCGCCGGGCATATCTTTGTTTTCTTCAATAACAGCATCTATTTTTTGCCACATCTCTTGAGTAATATCTTCATGATGGGGTTGTATAAAACAGGTCATTTCTATTTTCTCCAAATAGTGTTCGAATTCAAGCATCCACCTTTATCCGGTCTAATTTTACAGCACAAACCTTGAGTTCAGGAATCTTAGATACAGGGTCCAGTTTTGTGCTGGTCAGTCTGTTTGCCGCCGCCTTGGCAAAATGAAACGGCATGAATACGGTTCCACTTACAGCTTTAGGTGAAAATTGTGCCTTAGCCTGAACCGAACCCCGCTTAGACGTTATTTCTATAATTTCACCGTCCGTAATACCATATCTATCTGCATCTTCCGGTGTGATTTCAATAAAGCATTCAGGTGCCATTTCATTTAATCCATTGGTTTTCATGGTCATGGTTCCGGTATGATAGTGATAGAGAACACGACCGGTGGTCAGCAGAAAGGGATAGTCTTTATCTGTTTTTTCAGTGGAAGGAATAAAATCAATTCCATGAAAAATTCCTTTTCCACAGGGGAATGTCTCTTTGTGAAGAATGGGTGTGCCCGGATGGTTCAGGTCAGGACAGGGCCAGTGGAGGCTTTCTTTTTCAAGCCGTTCATAGGTGATTCCGCCATAGGATGGGGTAACAGATGCAATTTCATCCATGATTTCACGGCTGTTCTGATAGGTCATGGGAACTCCCATACGGACGGCCAGGTTGCAGATGATTTCCCAGTCTCCCAGTGCATTTCCCGGCGCATTAACCGCTTTTCTGACCCGCTGGACTCGCCTTTCCGTATTGGTAAAGGTGCCCTCTTTTTCTGCAAAACAGGTGGATGGCAGAACAACATCTGCCATTTGGGCGGTCTGGGTCATGAAAATATCCTGGACTACCAGAAAATCAAGGGCGTTGAAGCATTTTTCCACATGGGTAGTGTCCGGATCAGAGACCAGAGGGTTTTCGCCCATGATATACATGGACTTAATCTGACCCTCTTCTATCGCCGGTATCATTTCCGTGGCAGTTAACCCGGGTTTGCCCGATAAATTCTGTACATTCCAGGCTTTTTCTATTTTTGCTTTAATCGTCTTGTCCGTCACTGCCTGATAGCCGGTAAAAACATTGGGAAGGCCCCCTAAGTCACAGGCCCCCTGTACATTGTTCTGTCCTCTTAAAGGATTTACGCCGCCGCCTTCAACCCCTAAATTGCCGCAAAGCATGGCAAGGTTTGCAAGGGCCTTGACATTGTCGGTTCCTGATGTGTGCTGGGTGATTCCCATGCAGTAAAGAATACTTGCGGGATTGCCTGCCTGGGCATAGAGTCTTGCTGCATCAATAAGATCATTTTTTCTGATTCCGGTGATGGATTCAACATGATCCGGTGTAAATTTTTCAATAGCTTTTTCAAGTTGGTCAAAATGAAGGGTTCTTTTGTCCACAAAGGAGGCATTAAATAATTTTTCTTTTATGATGACGTGGATCAAGCCGTTTATCCAGGCCACATTGGTTCCGGGTAAAGGTCTGAGCCATTTCTCTGCAAATTGCGTCAATTTGATTCGTCTTGGATCAATAATAATCAGTTTGGCGCCTTTAAATTTTACCGCCCGCTTAATACAGGATGAAATCACGGGATGGTTTTCTGTTGTATTAGATCCGGTGACCAGAATTACTTTTGCTTTTTCAATATCGGCAATGGTATTTGTCATTGCACCGCTTCCAAAGGAGGCAGCCAGACCGGCTACCGTAGAAGAATGTCACAGACGGGCGCAGTGATCAATATTATTGGTTTTCAAGACGGCCCGGGTAAATTTATGAGCAATATAATTATCCTCATTGGTTATTCTGGCAGACGTCAGAACCCCTAAACTGTCAGATCCGTGTTTTTTTTGAATTTGAGTGAATTTTTTGGCAATAAGACTTAATGCTTCATCCCAGGATGCGTCGCAGAACTTTCCTTTTTTCTTGATTAAAGGGGTTGTTAATCGGTCCTTAGATGCAATAAAATCATAGCCGAATCGCCCTTTTACACAAAGACTGCCATTATTGGGTGCTGTATCAAAACCAGTGACTTTCTGGACAACATTATCCTTTACATGGAGATTCATCTGGCATCCGACACCACAATAGCTACAGGTGGTTCTGACTTTATCGGTCTCTCCATATCTGGGTTTTAAAAGGGCATCCTTAGGATAAAGTGCACCCACAGGACAGGCCTGGATACATTCCCCGCAGAACACACAGTCAGAATCTTTTAACGGCCTGTCTCCGGCTGTAATTACTTTGGCGGCAGCACCTCTGTACCCCATGTCAATGGCATTATTGACCTGGATATCGTTGCAGGCCTGGACACATCTGCCGCATAATACGCATTTGGAGAAATCCCGTATAATAAACGGGTTGACATTTTCCAGCGGGTATCTTGCTTTGGATGCTTCAAACTGGGTTCCGGTGATTTTATATTGATAGGCCAGTTGCTGGAGGACACAATCTCCTGTGGCCGGGCAGAGAAGGCAGTCATGGTGCCCGGAAGACAATAATAAAGAGATGGTCAATTTTCTGGACTTGATGACGTCGGCAGATTCTGTTTGAACCTCCATTCCGTCCATGGCCGGAGCAGCGCAGGAGGCAACAAGTGACCTGGCTCCCTTTACCTCTACCATGCAGATTCTGCAGGCACCGGTTGGTGTTGTTCCTTTTAAATGACACAAGGTTGGAATAAAAATGCCATTTTTTTTTGCAACATCCAGAATCGTATCTTCCGGACTGAAGGGCAATGGATTTCCATTAATGATGATGGTTTTATCATTTTTCATATTACGTCCTAAACTATGGCTGGCTGATTGTAAGGGTAAAAAAAGTCAGAGGGTTGGTTTAGTACCCGTCTTTAAAAATACTGGCTGCAGTTTTTATATCCTCCGGACTGAATATAAACAGGCATTTGCCGTCGGAATCAGATACAGATCCGTAAACATAATTAATATTAATTTTTTCTTCACCCAGTTTTCTGGTAATTTTTGTAAATTCACCGGGTCTATTTGTAATATCAATGGCAACGACTTCTTTTGAATCAAAGAGATAATCGTTCTCTTTTAAAAGATCTATGGTCTCTTCTGGCTTGTCAACAATGAGTCTTGTCAGTGCAAATTGAGCAGAATCTCTTCTCATGGAACTATAGCTTGCTGAAGAGGCGAGTCTTTTTAAGGATTTGCCCCTGGCTTCAAAAAGGTTCTGGACATAGGCAGATGCATCCTGAATGGTGATAGCATCAATATTAATAGTTGCTCCGGCTAGAAGTTCAGTTAATTTACTCAGTTCACCAGGTGCATTCTTTAGAAAAAGAGATATTTCTATTCGGATCATGTTGCCCCCTTCTTGTCGATAAAATTAATGTTAACTGTTATTTGCGATACTCACGCCTTCATCAAATGCTTTCATATTCAGCGGAATAATTTTTGCCTTTGCAGCAAATTCTTCTTTCACACATTTTTTTAAAAGGTCCAGATCAACAACCTTGGCCTTTGCAGCAAATGAACTTAATGCGACGATATTGGCTGCCCTTATACTGCCTGCCTTTATGGCAATATCATTTGCCGGAACGATCAGCTCTGTAATGTCTTCTCTATCGCTTCTGGTGGGAATAAGAGAACTGTTGATAAAAATAACACCGCCGGGTTTTACATCATTGGTAAATTTTTCCAATGACGGTCGGTTCATTGCCACAAGATGGCTTGGGTTCTTAATGATGGGTGAGCCGATCCGTTTGTCACCGATAACAACGGTACAATAAGCGGTTCCACCCCTCATTTCCGGTCCGTATGAGGGTACCCAGGCTACAAAAAAGCCCTGTTTCATTGCAGCATATGCTAAAAGCTTTGCGCTGAGCAAGATTCCCTGGCCGCCAAATCCTGCAAATTTTATTTCTGTTTGCATTGGTTTCTCCAAAAATTAGTCTGTCTATTCAGGTACCTTGTAATCACCCAGTTCATAATATGGCAAAAGCGTATCTTCTGCCCACTTTAATGAATCAAGCGGCGTCAGACCCCAGTTTGTCGGGCAGGTGCTGATAACCTCAACAAAGCTGAAACATTTTCCTTCTACCTGGTACTCAAAGGCCTTTTTAATGGCCTTTTTGGCTTTTTTGACCTGTCCGGGTTTCAAGACTGCCTGCCTTGTAATATATCCCGGGGTTACGAGTTCTCCTAACAGGTTTGCCATTCTGATGGGCATCCCGGTCTGGTCTGTATCGCGGCCGGTGGGCGCTGTGGTGGCCCGCTGGCCCGGCATGGTGGTCGGTGCCATCTGACCGCCGGTCATGCCATAGATGGCATTATTAATAAAGATGACAGTAAATTTTTCACCCCTGTTGGCCGCATGGATGATTTCACCCATGCCGATACTGGCAAGGTCGCCGTCTCCCTGGTATGTGAAAACAATTAAGTCCGGTCTCACCCGTTTCATTCCTGTTGCCATGGCCGGCGCACGACCGTGGGCAGCTTCCTGGAAGTCACAGTTAAAATAATTATATGCCAGAACAGCACACCCGACAGGGGCAATTCCCACTGTTCTTCCTCTTATGCCTAATTCATCAATCGCTTCTGCCACAAGCCTGTGAACAATGCCATGGGTACAGCCGGGACAATAATGCGTATAATTGTCACTCATGCTTTTTGGCGTTGAAAATGCTTTTCCCATTATATCTTTCTCCTAAGTTTAACGATTTAGAGCAGTCCCTTAATCACTTCGATAATTTTTTCGGGCGTTGGAATATCACCACCGCATTCGCCATAGAAATCCACTTCTCTCTGGCCTTTAACGCAGCGTTCCACGTCCTCTACCATTTGTCCCATGCTCATTTCAATACTGATAACTGCTTTACAGCAGTCTTTGGTGGAAGCATTGAAAACCGCTTCTTCAGGAAATGGGAACAGAGTTTTCGGCCTTAAGAGTCCTACTTCAATCCCTTCCTGTTTCATCATATCTATGGATGTTTTGCATACCCGGCTCATGGTGCCGTAGCTGACAATGAGGACCTGATATTCCGTGTCTGTATTGTATCCTTCATACAAAATTTCTTCTTTTTTCATCTGTGTATACTTGGCTTTTAAGGCAAGATTGTTGTCATTGAGCTCCTTTGGATCAAGAAAAAGAGATTTGACAAGGTTTCTCTTATTGCTTTTCCGGGTGTCCATGCCATTGGTTGCCCAGTCATCCTTATTGCTGGGTTTGGTCATGAGATCATCAGGGAACTCAACCGGTTCCATCATCTGCCCGATCAGGCCGTCACCTAAGATCATTACCGGGCCACGGTACTTTTCTGCCAGTGTAAATGCTTTCATGGTCATCTCAACCGCTTCCTGGACACCATCAGGTGCAAAAACCAAAAGCCTGTAATCGCCATGGCCTCCGCCTTTTGTAGCCTGAAAATAATCTGCCTGGGAAGGCAGTATCCCCCCCAATCCCGGGCCGCCGCGCATAATATTGACAAATACTGCAGGGCACTGGGCCGCTGCAATATAGGAGATGGCCTCACCCATCAAACTGACACCGGGGCTCGAAGACGTCGTCATGACTCTTTCACCGGCAGCAGCTGCACCAAAAATCATATATCCAACCGCCACTTCGCTTTCGCCCTGCAAAAATACACCGTCAACTTCCGGCAATCTTTTTGCAAGGTATTCGGCAACTTCAGACTGGGGCGTGATGGGATATGCAAAATAGTTTTTACACCCCGCCCGGATTGCGGCTTCACCAATTGCTTCATTTCCTTTCATTAACACTTTAGCCATTATTTTTATCCTTATAAAATTAAGAGGTCTCTTTTTCCAGTTCAATGATACTGATGGCAACATCAGGGCATATGATGCAGCAGATGGTGCAAAAAATACAATCCTCAGGCCGTGCCTGATATACGGGAAAATGTCCTTTTGCATTCACTTTGTCCGTGATTTCAAGGACATCTTTTGGACAGAAATTGACACAAAGCCCGCATCCCTTGCACCGCTCAGAATCAATAATATGTTTATACGCCATTTAAACTACTCCTTAATATAATAAATATGGTTCCAATTAAATGTTCTTCCAAATTAAATGTTTCCCCAAGGTAGATTCAGTTTCCTGTTTATTTCCAATACAGGGCAGACAAAACGATCCATTTCAAGTTCTGGTATTAAATGTGCAGCCGCCGTGATAAAAGTAACCTCAAGTCCTGTTGCCTCGGACACTTCTTTTAAAAAGTCATACCCTTTGTAAATATGTTCAGGTGTTGTCTCATCAATGAGATTGGCATTACTGACAAGCCCTGTTACCTTTATTTTTGAAGAATTTTCAATTTCCTCTTTAATCCTGATACACCCCTTAACATCGCTGGTAAAGGGCCTGAACGGATTGATAACCTGCAACAGCTGGACCTGTTTTTGCGACAAGTGATCTGCAAGTGCTGCAAGTACAGTAACGCCGGCATCATCTCCACCGGAATCAAGAATGGTCAGTTCAGCCGGCTGCTGAATAATTCCGGCAACGGCAGGGGTCAGAATGGGCAGATCTGCATACATATATT
>QMMT01000072.1 GCA_003647385.1 Deltaproteobacteria bacterium | reverse complement strand
AATAAATAAGACCCTCGCTGGTTGAACGCCCGGCTCTTTTTGCGGCTTTGGCCAAACCTTTTTTTCTCAAAAAATCAATTGCTTTTTCCATATCACCTTCTGCCTCGGCAAGGACTCTTTTACAATCCATTATACCTGAGCCGGTTGCTTCTCGAAGCTCTTTTACCATTGCTGCGGATATTTCCACCATTTTTACTTACTCCTTATATTTACTCAGTCACTTCTTCTTTTGTTTCTTCAACGGGTGTTGTTGAACTTTCAACTGGTGTGGTTTTTCTTTTAATCTTTTCAACGACAGGGCCATCTGTTCCGTCAGACACGACTTCTATCGCTACTATTTTTTCATCGGAAAAACCTGCTTTCTCTTCTGTCTCGCTTTTATCGGTTTCTGCTTTTTGTTTTTCATCATAAAGTGCCTTTCCCTCGATACCGGCATCGGCAATGCGGGAAGCAAAAAGGCGAATGGCACGAATGGCATCATCATTTCCAGGAATCACGTAATCAATATCATCGGGGTCACAATTTGTATCAACAACAGCAACTATTGGTATTCCAAGCCTTTTACCCTCTTTTACAGCAATAGACTCATTTTTGGGATCAATAACAAAAATTGCACCAGGCAATTTTTTCATGTGACTGATGCCGCCAATAGCAAACTCCAGTTTGGCTTTTTCTTTGAGCATTTTGCCCTGTTCTTTTTTCGGATAATTTTCAAGGGTACCGTCATTTTCAATTGAACTTAAAAAATGAAACCGGGTGATATTTTTCTTAATGGTCTGAAAGTTGGTCAACATACCGCCAAGCCACCGATTTTGAACATAAAAACTTTCGGCACGATTCGCTTCTTCATAGATTGCCTCGGATGCCTGTTTTTTTGTCCCGACAAAAAGGATATCCTGCCCATTGGCAGCCACATCCTTTATAAAATCATGGGCTGTCTTAAAAAGTTTTACCGTCTGCTGCAGATCAATGATGTAAATTCCATTCCTTGCGCCAAAGATATACTTTTTCATCTTTGGGTTCCAGCGTTTTGTCTGATGTCCGAAATGAACACCTGCCTCTAAAAGTTCTCTAATTGTAATGTAAGCCATTTGTTCTCCAAATTAATTAATGGTTTTTTCCACCATTCAGATCATCCTTGAGAGTCGACTTCTTTTAAAAAGCACCTGATTTTCAAGTCCCTGAATGTGAGTTTTTACTATTCAACAAAAAATCCTGCTTTATGTATCAAAAAACCAAAATTTAATCAATTGATTTTTTAATTAAAAACACCCTGTTGTGCCCTGCCATATCTTTTATGAATTCAATGGATTGATACCGGGGATATTGTTTTGAGATATTTTGAACACCTTCTTTCTGGTCAAAACCCATTTCAAGCAGAAGTATGCCGCCTGGGACAAGGTAACGATGCGCATCATTTAGAATGGTTTTAAAACAGGAGAGTCCGTCCCTGCCGCCATCCAGGGCAAGCAAGGGTTCGAACTGCCTTATTTCGGGTTGCAGGGTTTGAATATCCTTTGTAGGGATATAAGGTGGATTTGAAATGATCAGGTCAAATAGTTTATTTTCGTTTAATGATGAAAACCAGTCTCCGGCAAAAAAAGAAATCCTGTCATTCATCATTTGAGGAATAATTTTATCTGCATTTTTTTTTGCCATCAAAATGGCTTTTTCAGAAATATCGCATGCAAAATAAAGATGATGCGGGACAGCTTTTACCAGAGAAACAATGATTGCTCCGGAACCCGTTCCCAGCTCAAGAATCCTCATGGGTTTTAAATTATCTTGACCGGCATTTAATATGCCTAACGCTTTTTCAACAATGGTTTCCGTATCGGGCCGGGGAATCAAAACCTCTTTTGCTACTTTAAAATCAGATTCAAAAAACCCTTTCTCACCTGTGATATAGGCCACGGGCTCATTTAGTATTCTTCTTTTGATGAAAGACTTAAACCTTGATAACTCATCTTTCTGTAAGGGCCGGTCATGTTGTAGATAGAGATCAAGCCGCTTTATTCCGAGACAATGGGCAAGCAGCATTTCAGCTGTTAATCTGGGACTGTCAATGGGATGATCTTTAAAATAGGATTCTGTCCAGGAAAGAATCTTAATGATGGTCCAGTTATTTGAATTGTTTTTTGGTGATTTATTTTTTAACGATTTTTCAGGCAATTTCTTTTAATGCCTGAGTCTGGTTGTATACTTTAAGCTCATCAATAATTTCCTGAATATTGCCTTCCATAATACTGTCCAGTTTATAAAGCGTAAGACCAATTCTATGATCTGTCATTCGCCCTTGCGGAAAATTGTATGTTCGAATCCTGCCGCTCCTGTCCCCTGTGCCCACCTGGCCTTTTCGATCAGCTGCTCTTTTGCCTTCTTCTTCTCTCACCCTGGCGTCGAGGATACGGGATTTGAGAACACCCATGGCTTTGGCCTTGTTTTTGTGCTGGGATTTCTCATCCTGGCATGTGGCTGTAACGCCGGTTGGAACATGGGTAATCCTTACGGCTGAATCTGTTGTATTTACGGATTGTCCACCAGGCCCCGAAGACCTGAACACATCAACTTTAAGATCTGCGGGATTGATATCAATATCAATATCTTCAGCCTCGGGAAGAACAGCTACGGTGACAGCAGAGGTATGAACCCTTCCCTGGGCTTCTGTTTCAGGTACCCGCTGGACACGATGCGTACCGCTTTCATACTTAAAGCTGCTGAAAGCACCCTTCCCCCGCACCAGGGATACAACTTCTTTAAATCCACCTGAACTGGAATCATTTTTCTCAACAATCTCCATGGCCCAGTTTTTGGATTCAACATACCTTGAGTACATTCTGAACAGGTCCCCTGCAAAAATACCCGCCTCGTCCCCGCCGGTTCCCGCCCGGATCTCAAGGAGAACATTTTTCTCATCCCTGGGATCTTTCGGCATCAAAAGGAGATTAAGCTGAGATTTCAAACTTTCAATTTTTGACTCAAGATCCGGTATCTCTTCTTTGGCCATGGCCTGTATTTCAGGATCATTGTCCTTTAAAAGATCTTTTGCCTCTTTGAATTCCTCTGAAGCCCCTTCATATTCCCTGAACACTGGAACAATTTTATTGAGCTCCCCGTGTTCGATCAAATATTCCCGGTATTTTTTCTGGTCACTGATGACAGCCGGATCGCTCAAAAGCTGTTCAAGCTTGACAAATCTTTCTTCAATGCCTTTTAATTTTTCTATCATGATTTAAAAACTCAAAAGGGGTTCTTTTATTAAGACCCCTTTTTTTGATAACAAATTATAAAATGTACTAAACAAGTTTTGTGACGTCAAATCCTGCATATTTTTTCTTAAAGCGATCGATTCGTCCGGCAGAGTCAACCAGCTTTTGTTTTCCGGTGAAGAAAGGATGACACTTGGAACAAATTTCCACCTTGATATTCTCTCTTGTGGACCCGACTTCAAATGTTGCACCGCAAGCACACGAGGCGGTAGATCTTGTGTATTTTGGATGTATCTTTTTTCTCATTTGTCTTAAAACTCCTTACCATGCCCTTTTTAAGGCAGTTATTAAATTTCCAACTTATGAATTCATCAATTTAAGGAACTCTGTATTATCCTTTGTTCCTTCCATTTTTTCAAGTAAAAACTGCATGCTGTCCACAGAATTTAAACTCGACAACAATTTTCTTAAGATCCACACACGGTTCAAAACCATTGGATCAAGCAGCAGTTCCTCTTTTCTTGTACCTGATTTATTCATGTCAATGGCAGGGTAAATTCTTTTATCAGCCAATTTTCTATCCAAAACAAGCTCCATGTTACCCGTGCCTTTGAATTCTTCAAATATGACCTCATCCATGCGGCTTCCCGTATCTACCAAAGCCGTTGCAATAATGGTCAGACTGCCTCCCTCTTCGATATTTCTTGCCGCACCGAAAAATCTTTTGGGTCTGTCAAGGGCGTTTGAGTCCACACCACCGGATAAAATTTTACCGGAAGGCGGCATGACTGAATTGTATGCCCTTGCAAGCCTTGTAATACTATCCAGCAAAATTACCACATCATGACCCTGCTCCACAATTCTTTTGGCCTTTTCAATGACCATTTCAGCCACCTGAACATGGCGTTCTGACGGTTCATCAAAGGTCGAACTGACAACTTCAGCGTCCACATTTCGTGCCATATCCGTCACTTCTTCAGGACGTTCATCAATCAGAACAATCATGGGAATGATATCTTTATGAGCCTTCACCATGCTGTTGGCAATATTCTGCAGCAGCATCGTCTTGCCGGCCTTTGGCGGAGATACGATTAATCCTCGCTGGCCAAAGCCTATGGGAGACATCAAATCTATCACCCGCATGGAATAATTATCTGATTCAGCTTCAAGATTCATTTTTCTTTCCGGATAAAGGGGCATCAAATTATCAAAAAGAATGGTTTCCGCAGCAAGTTCCGGGTTTTGAAAATTGACTGCCTCAACTTTGAGCAATGCAAAATAGCGTTCTGAATCTTTGGGTTGTCGAACCTGACCGGAAATAGTATCACCGGTTCTTAAATTAAATCTTCTGATCTGTGAAGGAGACACATAGATATCATCAGGACCTGGAAGATAATTATATCCCGGAGCCCTTAAGAATCCAAAACCATCAGGAAGAATTTCAAGCGTACCTTCACCGTAAATCTGGCCGCTCTCTTCAATGTTTGCCTGGAGCAAGGCAAAAATTAAGTCCTGCTTTTTAAGTCCGGCGATCCCTCCAATTTTGTAACCCTTTGCAAGCTTGCTCAGTTCACTGATCTTCATCTTATTTAATTCTACAAGGTTCATTCCTTCTCCAAAATTTTATTTTTTGTCTTTTACAGGCTAATGTTTGTTTTTGAGGTGTACCTTTTTGAAGTCTAAAACCAAAAATGACATGAAAAACACAACTGGTATTCTGAAATTTATTTTCCTAAGGTTTGATTAATAGGTCAAAAATCTTAACTTGTCAAGAATTCTTTTTGGATTTTGTCAAAGAGATTGTCAACAGATTCAAAGAGTTCGGACATTGTCCCCTTGTTAACAATAACATGATCGGCCTTTGCCATTTTATCTTCCTGAGACATTTGAAGATCAAGCACCTTTTTGGCATCTTCTCTGGTAACATTATCCCGGTCGCAAATTCTTAAGACAAGATCCATATCCTGAGCCATAACAGCAATGGTGACATCAAATTGTTTCTCCATCCCCAATTCAAACAATAAGGGAACCTCGACAACTACAGCATTATATTCTTTAAAGGCTGCATTCTCTATCTGAGAAACCATCTCCCTGCTGATCTGGGGATGTAAAATATTTTCCATTTTTTGTCGCAGCAAACTATCATTCACAATGATATTTCGTAATTTTTCCCTGTCCAGGGTACCCTCTTTTCGGACCACCTTTTGGCCAAACAATTCCACGATCTTCTTAAACCCGGGCATTCCTGGCTCCACAATCTCTCTGGCAATCACATCACAATCCAAAGTAACCAGGCCAATCGCTTTAAATCTTTGACACACAAGACTCTTGCCTGACCCTGCTGATCCTGTAACGGCTATTCTCAATAGTTTCATAACCATTGACTATAATACGATTTTATGATAATTTTCAAGCTTGTATTTTAATAATAATTGAAAGGACGAAAGACTGTGGAAAGAACATTATCAATCATCAAGCCTGATGGGGTTGCAAAAAACGTAATTGGAGAAGTAATTAAACGCTTTGAAACTGATGGCATTAAAATAGCTGCAATGAAAATGATTCAGCTTACAGAAGCAGGCGCCAAAGGATTTTATGCCGTTCATAAAGACCGCCCGTTTTTTAACAGCCTGACAGATTTTATGACTTCAGGACCCATTGTTGTTATGGTTCTTGAGGGAGAGAACGTCATCGCAAGAAACAGAAAGCTCATGGGTGCTACCAATTTTGAAGAAGCGGAAGTTGGCACTATCAGAAAAGACTATGCAACCAATATAGAAAAAAATGTTGTTCATGGTTCAGATGCACCGGAAACGGCTGCTTTTGAAATCGGATATTTTTTCAATGCCTTTGAAATCCAGGAAAGATAATTTCCTTACATCAGCAGACTCAAAACCGCAGCTCTCAAATTTAATTTTTTGACTGCGGTTTTTTTTATTCCCTAAAGCTTCGTATTCATCTTACCTGTCTTATAACCATCAATATCAACGCCGGCATGATCAAATCCAATTTTTTGAAATTTCTTTGATATCTTTTGCCTGATAGGATGTTTCAATACTTTGTCTATCAGTTTGGGATCGACTTCAATCCTTGCTGTTTTTCCATGACATCTCACCCGCACCTGGGCAAACCCTAAACCCTGCAAGAAAGCCTCTGCTTTATCAACATCAATAAGATTTTGCGCTATAATTTTTTCATCATATGGAATCCTTGTTGCAAGGCAGGATTGAGAAGGTTTGTTCCATGTTTCCAGTTCCAATTGCCTTGAAAGTTGCCGTATATCATTTTTAGTACATTTTGCATCTACCAGAGGAGCTAAAAAACCAAGTTCGTCAGCCGCCTTCAAACCCGGCCTAAAGTCTTTTAAATCATCAAGGTTTACTGCATGAAGCAATGTTTTAATCCTTAAGTTTTCAGCCGCCTTTTTTATCAGCGAAAACATTTGTTTTTTGCAATAGTAACACCGCTCTAAAGTATTTTGTACCACTTCTTCATTCTCAAGAATATCCACTTCAAGACAAATGTGTTTGACCCCTATTAAATGGGCCATTTTCTTTGCAAACTCAGTTTCCCTTTTTGGTACAAACTGTGAAGAAACAGTAATAGCCAATAAATTTTGTGGATTTACTTTTTTTGCCGCTGCCAGAAGAAATGAACTGTCAACACCACCTGAGAAAGCAACCGCATAAGCAGACAGTTTTCTTAAGCTTTTTTCAAGATCTTCAAATTTTTTCATAAAATCCATTTTGACCAGTCGTCAACATGCTGCCATTTACTGATGGTTAGAATTTCCCCGGTTACGTCCACCCGCTTTAAGGTTTCAGCTCCGATATAGCCCTTTTGTTTTAAGGCAGCGCCTCTCATTTCACGGTACAGCTCTTCCAGCAGGCTTTCATTCCCAGGCGTGACCTGTCTTTTAATCAATACTGTAACAGCCATTTTTTCTCCCATATAGTTTAATTTTTATCAAAGTAACATGGAATACCTATTGGTCTATATACCACAATTCACCCGGTTTTACCAAACCATCACACCATATTATCACCAAGATAATTCTTGACTACAAAACAGGTTTGATATATATAAGCCAATCATTATTTTGCTGGGTGATCGTCCAACGGCAGGACTACGGACTCTGACTCCGTCAATTAAGGTTCGAATCCTTATCACCCAGCCACTGATATCAAAGGCTTTCAGCGATTATGCTCGAAAGCCTTTTTTGCTGCGATCGAAAATTTTACACATATTTTACACGTTTCAAGATTCTTAATGCCCTGAAAAACAAAAACCCGACCAAAATATGACCGGGTTTTGCTCCTGACATTGCATAGAATTATTTTTTAAGGGTATCGCTCTGGGAATAGGGATCAGATTACCTGAATCAGGCTCAATTAGACCAAACTCATCAGACAATAAGCGCCAGCCACGCAGCATTAATGCAGAGCAGAGTGTACTTTTACCTGAGCCCGGCATTGCAGGAAATATAATGGCAATACCTTTATATTCAAGAACCGCTGAATGCAGCATAATATTTTGATGGGCCGATAAACCAATACACCAGTTTAAACCCCATTCGCCAAGAGGATAAGCATGAGTATATGGATAAGGTTCAAAGGGCACAACACTATCAACACTGAAAATGGCCTGTGGACGCCACCAGCGTCGAATGCCATTTTTTTGTTT
>QMMT01000071.1 GCA_003647385.1 Deltaproteobacteria bacterium | reverse complement strand
ATGATTCAAGTCGGTAAAAAAGCACCGGATTTTTCTTCACCCGGTTATCAGAATGGCAAGTTTATTAATATAAAATTATCAGATTATCTTGGGAAATGGATTCTTCTCTGTTTTTATCCGGGTGATTTTACATTTGTCTGAGCAACTGAAATTTCAGCAGTTGCTGAAAAATATCCCGAGTTTAAGAAACTGGGCGTGGAAATGTTGTCGATGAGTATTGACAGTATGTTTGTCCACAAAATGTGGAACGATAAAGAACTTTCAAAAATGGTAGATGGCGGCGTTCCCTTTCCCATGCTTTCCGATGCAGGAGGGAAGGTCGGTCAGGCCTATGGTGTTTATGATGAAGATGCCGGTGTGGAGGCAAGGGGAAGATTTATCATCGATCCCGACGGTATTGTTCAGGGATATGAAGTGTTAACGCCTCCTGTTGGAAGAAATGTGAGTGAGACGCTTCGGCAGATTCAGGCATTTCAGCTTGTAAGGGAATCCAAAGGAACCGAGGCAACTCCGTCCGGTTGGAAACCCGGTAAGATGATACTGAAACCCGGCCCCGACCTGGTCGGTAATGTCTGGAAGGAATGGAAGACTTCAATGGCATTTGATTGAGATGTCATCATAGCAAAATTTTAGAGGAATATATGGAGGGTGGATATGGTTTTTTGGAACTTATAAGGCCTGGGCAGCAACAATATGGGCGGTAAAGGGAATGACAAATCCATCGTCTTTAGCATATGCGTAGACGGATCGCTGGATTTGATTTTTTATCGCTATATTGACTTCAGGTTTTTGAGCCGCAAGAATTGCTGCCGTTCGAACTCCTGCATCGCGTTCTGATTCAAACAGGAACGAAACCGTTGGGATCTTCCATTCGACCGTTACGGATCGAAAAACAAGAGATTTATTGTTGAACCCGACCTTGCCCAAAGCAGTGCGGCACTCCTCCGGGTTACCAAAGGCAAAGTAATCAGGGCCCTGAGGTAATTGAACATTAAAATTGGCATGTTTTTTGACAGCCTCTTCGACAATCCTGTTTCCCGGACTTTTGTCAGGGGGGTGCCCAAATCGTGAAACCATACCACCCTCCAGGGCGAATTATCCGGTAAGCTTCTGCCAGGGCCGTTTTGGGGCTGGACAGATGAAGTAACCCGAAGTTCATCACGACAGCATCAAAAGAGTTTTCATTAAGGCACAGGGCCTGGCATCACCTTCAAGGAACTCAATCAAAGGATTACGCTTTTTAGCGATACGAATCATTTCAGAGGAAAAAT
Source organism: Deltaproteobacteria bacterium (assembly GCA_003647385.1). Lineage (GTDB taxonomy): Bacteria > Desulfobacterota > Desulfobacteria > Desulfobacterales > Desulfobacteraceae > Desulfobacula. The sequence goes on along the minus strand of QMMT01000071.1, from coordinate 6,660 downwards.
CAAGACCGATCGGAATCGCTCCGAGGGTAGAAGCTGCTTCATCAACATATCCGGGGCCACAAGCCACATCAAGCAGGCGCGTGCCTGATGCTACCCTTGCGGCACTGAGCAAAGAGGGGATAAAGGGGCGGACGAGACCACTCCATGCTGAATCATATCTTTCAGCGATGCTTTGCCAGCCCTTTAGTTCAAATTGGTGGAAGATATCAGGTGTAGAAATCATAGCGATATTTTGAGATTAATTGAAAGTTTTCATATATTGTTTTTATTTTTAAACCCTAAAAAGACCCTGTATGGGCCCGGTGTCCCATGGGGTACAAAGGCGACGCGGTCCCCTTCTTTGATTAGAGTGTCAAAAGGGGCAACCTTACCATTGATAAAGACCACTTCAACGTCAATTTTACTCAGCCCAATTTGAGAAAGAAGATCATTTGCACTCATACCATCTGCTATTTCCATTATTGCATTGGCGTATTCGATATTCTTTTTTTTTAGTTTTTTCTGTAAAAATGAAAATGCATTGAATGTAATCGTTGGCATATTTCTATCCTTTGAGTGGTTAACTATTTTTAAACCATATAGAATTCTTCAGAGATTAACAATATCGATGTAAAATTTTTTCATTATTCGACACTTAACTATTCCTTTCTTAGGCTTTTCCTGTCTGAGTTTTTCCGAGCTTGACTTTCTATGTTTCGAACACTATTTTTAAAGAAAATTAATAAAAGGCTGTGAAGATAACACATATGAAAACAAAGATAATTACCATCGTAGGAAAATCCAACTCCGGAAAGACAACACTTCTTGAAAAATTGATCCCCCATCTAACAGAAAGGGGATATAAAATAGGATCTGTAAAGCATGCCCATGACGGCTTTGAAATGGACAAAAAAGGTAAAGACAGCTGGCGTCACAGGAAAGCCGGAGCCAATGCCACTCTTGTTATTTCAGAAAATAAAGTTGCCATTGTTAAAGATGATAAGCAGGATTATATCAAAAAGATGAGGTCTTATCTTTTTGATATGGACATTGTTTTAGCCGAAGGATTCAAAAAACAAAAGCTTCCCAAAATAGAAGTTTTCAGGAAAGAAAGCGTGCATAAAAAACCACTTTGTCTGGATGACGAAAACTTAATCGCTTTTGTTACAAATTCGAACTATAAACCGGATGTACCCTTGTTTGGGCTTGAAGATATCCATCAGATAGCCGACTTTATTGAATTAAATTTTCTTAAACGCTGATTGTGTGACAAAAAGAATATGAAACAAAATAGAAAAGGCCTGATATATAGTAGTGTAATTGCTGTAGTCTTTTTGTTTGTGAATTCTTTTTGTCTGGCAAGTCAGGAACAACCCAAAAGCTATCACTGCGTGACTCAATTTGAGAATGGGACGATAAACTGGAGCACAGGAAATATTATTGGCATTGGTAAAGCATCTCCTGAAGGTAACAGGGAATCGTCTCATCAATTTGTTCTCGGATCTGCAAGAGCGGATGCCAATCGGCGGATCATAGAAATTTTAAAGCAGATAAAAATTTTTAATACCCTGAGTGTGGGAGAGTATGCATCTAAAAATGATGTCATTTTAGCGGGTATGGAGAAAACAGCAAGGGATTCTATTATTTCAAAACAGTATTATACGTCTGCTCTTTCTGTGGAAATATGGATTGAAACCAGTATGTTTGGCGGTTTTTTACAATTGGTATTGCCGGAAGAAATTCGTCAGATACCTAAAATTAGTCCAGAAATAAGAAAAAAGAATAGTAAACCCATCGGAGAAAATCTTTATACAGGCTTGATAATTGATGCAAGAGAGCTTGGCTTTGAACCCGTACTAAATCCTTTAATTGTGAGTGAACAGGGCTATGAAATATATTCTTCCGTTTTTATCAGTAGAGAATTTGCGGTTCAAAATGGTGTCTGCAAGTATTTTTGCAGTATGGATCAGGCATTAAAGGATAAGAGAATTGGAAATCGGCCGCTGGTTTTAAAGGGACTTCGAAAAGAAGGAAAACCCACTACCGCCATTGTTATAAATACTTCGGATTATCGCCTGTTGGAAAAAGCAACAGAGCGACATACGTTTTTAAAAGAATGCAGGGTTATTATTGTGCTGGATTAATAAGGGCATTGTCAATCAATCTTGTTCTTCCTATTTTCACGGCTAAGGCCACTAAGATCTTATCCTCAATTCGATCAATATCCTCAAGATTTTCGGGATTGCAAAGAGAAACATACTCTATAATTGTTTCTGGAAAAGCTTCAATAAATGTTTCAATCTTTTTTTTGATGGTCACAGGATTTTTTTCTCCCCCGGCGATCAATTTTCTAGCCAGATCCAATGATTTTGATAGACACAGGGCGGATTTTCTTTGAATTTTGGAAAGATAGGCGTTTCTGGAACTCATTGCAAGACCGTTTTTCTCCCTGATGATATTTCCTTCTAAAATCTTGATATTGAAATCCAAGTCCTTCACAAGTTGTCTAATAATTTGAAGCTGCTGATAATCTTTTTGTCCAAAGACGGCGATATCCGGCATGACAATATTAAATAATTTGGTAACAATGGTTGCAACACCTGCAAAATGTATGGGTCTGGATTTTCCGCATAAAAAGCCCGGGAGATATTGGAGCTTAACCTCTGTCTGAAAATTTTCAGGATAGATATTTTTTTTGTCCGGTAAAAAGACAGCAGTCACACCGGCTTTTTGGGCAAGATCCAGATCTTTTTCAATATTTGAAGGGTAGTCGTCTAAATCCTCATTAGGCCCAAATTGGGTGGGATTTACAAAGATGCTGATTACAAGTTCATCACACAAGGGCTTTCCTTTTTCCAAAAGGGAAACATGTCCCTGGTGTAAATATCCCATGGTCGGGACAAAGCAGATCGTTTTTGATTCTGTTTTTTTGTTTTTTGACCATTCCCGCATTTGGGATTTTGTTTTTAATATATCCATTATTTTTTCCAGATCGTTTTTTATAGTTAAGGGTTAATATGGACTGTTTTTTTAAGATCATAATCGTTGACTTAAATCGTTTTAAAAGATATTGAGGATCTTACTATATTGGTTAAAAATTGCAATAAAATTAAAGGATTTACCATGGAACCCTACATCCCGACCCGAGAGGATGCATTCAAGTTATTAAAAAAATATAATAAAAAGGATGGTCTGATCCGTCATGCCCTTGCTGTTGAATCGGTGATGGGGCATTTTGCCCACCGCTTTAACGAAGACGAAGAAAAATGGCGCATTATAGGATTAGTGCATGATCTTGATTATGAACTGTTTCCCGAAGCGCACTGCCATAAATGTGTTGAATTGTTCAAAGAACATAATTGGCCGGAAGACTATATCCGGGCAGTCATAAGTCACGGATTTGGGATCTGTACGGATGTGAAACCTGAAACTAATCTTGAAAAAACACTCTATGCTATTGATGAACTCACAGGTCTTGTAGCAAGTTCTGCTTTGGTCAGGCCGTCAAAAAGTATTCTGGATATCAAGGCAAAATCTGTCAAAAAGAAATTTAAAGATAAAAGATTTGCCGCAGGGGTTGATAGAGAGGTTATTAAGCAGGGTGCCATGTTCCTTGATATGGAACTTTCCGAACTTATTACCGAAGTCATCTTAGGCATGCGGCCCGTAGCTGAAGCGATCGGTTTAAAAGGAAATTTATAAAATTATTCTTAAGTTACCAGAGTTGAAAAATATAGATTTTAAGCTATTTATTTAGCTTTAACCCGGCCGGGGTATGGGTTGCGATGAATCCGATTGAGCTTCTTACAGCCTCTAACCTGAAGGTCACACGTAAATTCCGTTGCACTAACCGGCAAAAACTCGCTGCGCTCAGACACTTTGTCAGCCTTAACGCTCCACTACATTAAGAATCTGTACAGAAGCCCAATCAACGATTCCCTGCAACCCACACCCCGACCTCCTCGGTAAAACCAGAGCCACACCCTATCTATAATTCTGCTCGTAATTGTAATTTTGCATTCGATATAAGAAACTTTCCAATTATACCAAAATCAACTATATTAAGTTGATTAATATTGCTCTCGCATAAATGTTTCTACTTTATAACAAGTGTGAATCGACCATTATCTGGTATAATATATACAAAAAATACTCCTTTCATTTTAGTCTGAAAGTCTAATTTAGACATATTTACGGTAATTTAAGATATTTTTTTCCTATGGAATAAATGTAACGGATACATGTTTGAAAAGTATGTATGGTGATAATTGTTGCCCTTATGGGCAATAAGTTCTTCCAAAATTCACGGCGAATGTTTCTAAAAGTAGCCCTTGGGAATCTGATATATATACAGCTAAATCGGAACCATCTACATCGCTGTCATTATCATAATCTCCATGACACCAATCCGCTACTGCTAAAGCATCTATATCAACTCCTTGTGGTAAATTCACAGAAATATCAGCAAATGGTAAGAAAAAAGAACTTCCATTCCACTCAATGAAATCTTTATCCGTCACTGACAATCCATTGATTACTGCTGGAATATCTATAGAAAACAGGATAGATCCTTCAGAATTCACCCACACGCCATCAAGATTGGCAGATTCCGGCAAGCCGCTTACGATTCCATTAAAATACAAATCAACTGAAACCCCATCATATATGATGAGATCAGTTGGTTTGAAAGTTAGGTTGTCAATTACCACAGGGATATCCAGGGAGAAAATAATTTTCCCATCAGGAAGTACCGTCGCCGCATCAATTCGTGCGCCCTGAGGAATTCCCACATCAGCACCATTGATTAATTTGCTAAAATTAATGCCGTTATATAAGATTATGTCTCTTTCAGAGTAGGACTTGCCATCCAGGTTGAGGGGTATATCAACCGAAAAAAGAATATCGTTACCATAAAAATCAAACGCATCAATGTTTAGACCTTCTGAAATACCCATAGCCTGACCGGACAGATAAAAACGGAAGAAAGACGGTTCATAATAAGCCACATCCCTGTCTTCGTAAGAATGATATTCAGTATCTACGGGAATATCTGTCGACAGAAATATCCCTGCATAGGAAAAAGAAATTGAGCCAATTAATAAAAGGATTTGCGAGATAAGTACTTTCCCCATAATTTTACTCCCTTTTTCATACAACTTTGCTTTGGCCTAAAAACTGTAGTTGCCATTGTCGCCAGCAGATGGCGCATAGTTTCCAACTGGATTGACATAGTTTCCCGAGGGATTATCTCCCGTAACATTTCGAATGGCGTAATTGCCGGTATCTTCAAGATAAAGGCCATAGGATCCATTGCCCCGAATGGTGTTTCCTTCAATGCGGCATTTGACGATAGCGTGAATGCCGTCTCCCGAGTTACCGTTAGCCGTGCACTCAATTACATTGCTACCTGTAACTCTGATCCCAACACCATTTCCATTTGCAGTGCAATTGACCAGCGTCGCATTTGACTGAGCATAAATTCCGATACCACCATTAAGGTTTGCCGTACAATTGGCTAAAATACTTTCTCCGTAATCAAAAATGCCATCTTGTTGGTTGTAATTGGCAGTACAGTTTTTCAGTGTACTGCGCAGAGAACCAATTCCACGCAGATTGTTTCGGTTGGCAGTACAGTTAACCAAGGTGCAGTCGAAAGGACCAATCCCATAGGGGTTTCCCGTAGCATTACAATTTGTCAAGGCACTGTCGTAGGCATCAATGCCACCGTCACTATTATTGTCTGCGGTGCAGTTTGCCAACGTGCTGTTATAGGCCACAATTCCGTCGTGGAGATTATTGTTTGCGGTACAGTTAACCAGGGTGCTGTTGGCCGCCAAAATTCCATTTTTACCATTATTGTTCACGGTACAATTAGACAGGTTGCCTCCAACAATAGCAATACCCACCATGCCGTTATTCGCGGTCTGAACACCTTCGACAATATGTCCTGCACCTTTGTAGCTTGGATCAGCGCTATCGCTATACAATTCAATTCCATGCGATTGGAATCCCCAGACCCTACCATTCCAGACTTTAATGCTGTAGCGGTTCATCGCATGAATCCCTGACCCGCTCCCACTGCCGATATTCGGCCCCTGTATGGTATGGCCATTGAGATCCAGTGTCACGTCGTTGACTTCTATGCTGATGGCGTTAGCGTCAGGGTCCATAACTACCAAATTGTTGGTCAATACATAGCTTCCGGACTTGTTTATAACAAAGGGAGCGGTGTTGATCTTTATCTGCCCGTCTGTACCAAATGCACACAAAGGCATTATAACCAATAAAAAAAAGACTATCATCGCTAATTGTCTTTGAATTGAGAGTCTCATTTTCTCCTCCTTTTTACGATAATATATTAAAAATAAAAAGCCGAAGCTAACATGCGCTGTAATTTTGACACGTGGCTTTCCTCTCTTTTTTGACAACAGTTTTGGTTTTTCACTATCACTGTTTGCATGCATAAATCATGCCCTTATCGCCGGGATATAAAAACGCCACTTTATAGTATTCTCAGGATATTACATGGAATTTATCTATGAAAAAAATGTACTAAATTGAGTAAAAAATGTAACAATTGTGGATAAAGTTTTACCTAAACGGGGTGGATTCCATCGCCGATGATTTTTTTATGTATAAGTTTTATAAGATTTTTGCTCCGGACATTGCACAGATTATTTT
>QMMT01000070.1 GCA_003647385.1 Deltaproteobacteria bacterium | reverse complement strand
ATGAAGAAGCTAAAAGGCTTTACAGAGTTGCTTTTGAAGCGGCAGGTTGTGGTCCTGTCCTTGAAATCGGAAGTTATTGCGGAAAATCTGCCTATATTCTCGGAAAAGCCTGCAAAAAAAAAGAGTCTATCCTCTTTTCCATTGATCATCATAAAGGATCTGAAGAACAGCAGCCAAATGAAGAATATTTTGATTTAGATCTGTTTGACCCGAAATTATCAAGAGTGAATACATTCCCTTTTTTTCAGGAAACAATCAGCCGGACAGCTCTTGAAAATACAGTGGTGCCTATTGTTGCAGCTTCACGTACTATTGGAAAAATGTGGAAAACACCTGTTTCAATGCTGTTTATAGACGGCGGGCACTCCTCTGAGGCAGTCCATGAAGATTTTCTGATCTGGTCCTGTCATATTAAACCCGGCGGATTTTTAGTGATTCATGATATTTTTAAAGATCCTGAAAAAGGAGGACAGGCCCCGCGGCAGGTATACGAAATAGCCCTTAACTCAGGGATCTATGAAGAACTTGAAATGACAAAAACTCTAGGGGTTTTGAAACGGAAAAAAGGAACACATTTACATGGTTGAACCCGTCCTTGATAAAATAAGAGAATACTATCTTGAAATGCTGCCATTTAACAAGGTTCTGGGCATTGATATTGACCTTCTTGATTATAAAACCGGTGATGCCGTCACAAGCTTTAATATGACAGAAGATCTAATTGGAAACTATACCGCAGGTATCCTGCATGGCGGGGTGACAGCCTCTGTTATTGATTTGACCGGCGGACTTTCAGCTCTGATTTCCTGTGCAAAATTTCATGAAGGCAAACCCCTTAATGTCATTGAAAAAAAAATGACGTCCTCTGCCACCATAGACATGCGTGTGGATTATTTGAGGCCGGGTAAAGGCAAAACATTTCAATGTAAAAGCCGGATTATCCGGGCAGGTTCCAGGATTGTTGTTTCCAAAATAGATCTCTATAACGAAAAAGAAACCCGGATTGCCACTGGTACAGCAACCTATTTTATCGCGTGAAACATCGCCTGGTTTTTTTTGGCTTTGTTAAATATTTCGGCAGAAAGGAAAATACCCTGTGAAAAATGAACCCATACTCTACGAAAAACTAAATAAGATCGGCCGGATTACGTTCAATCGTCCTGATAACTTAAACAGCATGAATCATGAAATCAATTTTGCTTTTCAAAAAATAATAGATCACGTCAAGACTGACAGAGAATTGCGATGTATCGTTATTACAGGCAGCGGTTCAACATTTTGCGGCGGTGCTGATTTTAAGAGTGGTTTTGAAAAAAATAGCGGTCCCCGGTTAAACGAAGTCCTTATGGATTTCTACAGTCCTTTTCTTGATATCGGCAATCTTAAAATTCCCGTTATTGGTGCAATCAATGGGCATGCAATTGGCGGAGGACTTGGAATTGCTCTCATGTGCGATATCCGGGTTGCAAACAGCAGGACAACATTGGGTGCTACGTTTACCCGCCTTGGATTACACTCAGGAATGGCAGTGTCTTACATACTGCCACGGCTTGTGGGTCTGGCAAAAGCTAATGAACTGCTTTTTACAGGCAGAATGATAACCGGTGAAGAGGCGGCCTTAATGGGTCTTGTAAATTATGCTGTTGATAAAAATAAAGTAATGGAAAAAGCTATGGCACTTGCAGATGAAATTGCCCTGAGTGCCCCTGCCGCAGTTCAAATGATGAAGCACTCTATCTACAGGGGACTTGACTGGGATCCTGTAACAGCTGCTGAAATAGAATCCCTTTATCAGGCCCGGACATTTGAAATGGAAGATGCAAAAGAAGGGATAGCTGCTATGTTTGAAAAAAGAAAGCCCAATTTTCAAGGAAAGTAAGCTCAAAGGAATTTTAAATGAAAAAAGAATGGCTCACGGCATTCGGTCATATGACATATGGAATCTATGTTTTAACAACTCGTTTTGATGATACCATCAACGGGATGATTGCCTCCTGGGTTACCCAGGTATCATATAACCCCCCTTTGATCATGGTTGCAGTTCATCCTAACCGCTATTCCCACAGCTTGATTGAAAAAAGTGATGCTTTTGCATTACATGTGCTGGACCGTTCACAAAAAGAGATGCTGAAACGATTTAAAGGGCCGGATCCTGAAAAAAAATTTTCCGGCATTCCCTGGGAAACAGGAAAAACAGGGGCACCGGTTTTAAAAAACTGCATGGCCTTTTTTGAATTAAAGGTGAAAGAATACCATAAGCCCGGCAATCATACCCTGTTTATTGGAGAAGTTATCAATAGCGCCAGCAAATCAGCTGGCACTCCTCTTTGTACCCTGGACTATGATGGCATGTATGTGGGGAAAGATTGATTTTATTACATATTAAAAAGATGAGGAGAAAAGATGAAGGATACCGCATTAATCATTATCGATATCCAGAATGATTACTTTCCAGGTGGGAAAATGGAACTGGACAAGGCAACTGATGCAGCACAGAAAGCCTTTGACATATTGACCCATTTTCGGGAAAAAAGTCTTCCGGTATTTCATATTCAGCATGAATCTATCAGTGAAGGTTCCTCCTTTTTTCTTCCAGGGACAGCAGGTCAAAAAATCAACGAAAAGGTGGAACCTGTAGAAAATGAAACGATCATAGTGAAGAATTTTCCTAATGGATTTATGCAGACAAACCTGCTGGAGATACTTAAAACACATAAGATAGAAAAGCTCGTCATCACGGGTATGATGACGTTTATGTGCGTAGATGCAACCACAAGGGCGGCCAAAGATCTGGGTTTTCACTGCACTTTGATCCATGATGCAACCGCAGCCCGGGCGCTGGAATTTAATGGCAAAAATGTGACAGCAGATCAGGTCAAAACATCTTTTTTATCAGCTCTTTCCATGATTTGTGACCGTGTGATAAGCAGCGAAGATTTTTTAAGCGGAGAATATATATGCCATTCAAACATATAGTAGACGAAGAAAAAAATATTGTGGTTTTAAAAGCAAAAGGTAACGTCACTGTGATGGAGATCATATCTGAAATCCAAGTTGCCATCAGCACTAAAAGAGGGGCTGGTATAGAAAGACGTTTGATCGACATGACAGAACAAGAGTTTACATATAATCTTGAGGATGCTCAAAAAGTTTTAAAAATGATGAACATATCGGCTAATGTTCTGAGCTCAAAAAAAATAGCAATACTGTTCAAAGAGATACCTGATAGCTTTGAATTTGGAAAGCTTAAATCGTTGCTGAAATCATCAACATTAGAGATTGAATTCTTTACTGATAAGGTAAAAGCAGCACAGTTTCTCAGCAAACCATCACCCAAAAAGTAAAAGTGAATACAGGTGTTAAAGAATTTACTGGGCAGATTTCTTTTTCATTCTTTGTAACGTTTTTTTAAATTCTTTACAGGGGTCAGCATAGGAGACTCTCTGGGTGAGCCAGAGAAAGTCTGCCGGGGGAACTTTTTTGAATCCTTCAAGTTCCAGGGGCAGCATATAATCCGTCAGTTCCGAAGGTTTTACACTGATTTCTCTTAAGGCAACATTGACCTGTTTAATGGTCTTGTCAATTGCTGCAACCCTGTCGATCACACCCAGGCCATACTCAGTATGTCCGCCACCGACAATGATGACAATAGGGCCTTTGCGATACTTGTACATCCGCGTGATGGAGTGTGCCATTTTGTCATTTCTCGCTACCCAGCTGTCATAGAGTTTTGCCTGCATTTTCCCGTGGCCCATGCCGCAGTGAACTGCTTTGAAAATGGAAAACATGTAATCTTTGTAGGCATTATCATCCAATTGGGTTGAGAAGACCTGTTCTTTTTCAATGGGAGTGATACCCTTGATTCCTTTCCGTGTGATTCGTCTTTTCAATGTGCTTGGCAGATCAATCCCTGCAACGTTAAGCTTCTCTTTTTTTGCAATGGATAAAAGGTCATAATAATACCCCCACATCTGGTCTGACTGTGAGTCCCAATTCAGTTTTTTTCTCAGGTCAGCTTCAATGATTTTTTCTATTTTCTTTGAATGGGTAACTTTTCCGGAATCAATAAAATTGAGAAGGTCAGGGGTGTCTTCCATGGAAAAAAATTCAAATCCAATGGAGGGTTTCAGCCCATCATCTATCAATTGTTGGATCACTCTTTGTTGGATATTGTGATGTGCAGGATTGTCATGTTTTTCAGAAAGATAGATGATATCATACGTCTTTATGTCATTCATCAGAGATTCAGAATCAATGGGTTGGCTTGTTTTGGTGTTAATGATTTTTCCAATCAAAGGGTCGGTTCTCATGATGGTTTTTTTAGTTGTGGCGCAGGATTGAATGAGGAATATGGTAAAAAAAATAACGAAAAGAAAAAGTAGTCGGTTCATTGTTGGGCTCCATTATTATTATAGAGTATAATCTCTTTTACGTGTGACCTTCAGGTTACGTGTGACCTTTAACCTGAAGGTCAGAAACCAGGTTATGAAGGTATCAAACTTTATAGCTTTTTAAAATAGAGAACCAGGCTTTTCCCGAGGACGGGGTTCATTAATTTATCAATGAATGCGGTTAATTTTGGTTTTTTCATCAAATCCCAGACAAGCAGTCTGTGATAAAGGTTCACCAGGTTTGAGTCTGTTCTGTTAGGGCCGACAAAGCATTTGAGCCACCAGAACGGGGTGTGGATACTGTGGGCATAATGAGAAGAAAAATGTGTCACTCCAAAGGATTCAATATTTTTAATTAAAGCGGTTTTATTGTAAATCCTGACATGTCCCATATTGGCATTAAAATACTCATCGGACATGAGCCAGCAAATTTTTTCCGGCCAGAATCTTGGCACACTGACAGCAAGGGTCCTTCCGGGCTTTAAAATCCTGACAAGTTCGGATACAGCCCTTTTATCATCCGGGATATGTTCTAAAACTTCCGAGCAGATGACAGTGTCAAAGCATTTATTTTTAAAGGGCAGGTTTGTCACATCCATACAGGAAAGATCAATGCTTTTACATGAAAAGTCATTGAGGGCCTGGTGAAATGCTAATTTTTTTTGAGTCTCAATAAGATTATTAAACCCAAAATCCGCTCCGACACACATTGTTTTGTTTTGCTGACAGGCCTTTACGGTATGCCTTCCTTCACCGCATCCGATATCAAGGATCCTGTCATCGGGGTGAATATCGAGCTTCCTAAAATCAATGGTAATCATTGATAATCTCTTTATAGGTTTCAACCGTCCGAAGGGCTGTTTTTTCCCAGGTAAATTCTTTTTGCACCCGCTCATACCCTTTTTGGGCCAGCACTTCACACTGGGCAGGATCATCTAAGAGTTCCAGAATGGCTTTTTCCAATGCCTTTGCATTGCCGGGCGGTACAAGCTTTGTCGCATCACCGGCAACTTCAGGCAGTGCCCCGCCTGTAGTGCAGATTACCGGTATCCGGCAGGCCATGGTTTCCCCCACCGGCAGTCCGAAGCCTTCATATAAAGAGGGTATAACTGCAATGCTTGCCTTGGCATACTCTTTTACAAACTGATCATGGTCAATACGGCCGGTAAATTTAATAGTTTGTTCAAGCGCTAGCTTTTTAACCAGTTTTTCTATGCCGCCGTTTTTTTTGGGGCTGCCGATGACCACCAGCTTGACCGATCGTATTTTTAAGACACTTTTTATGGCAAAAAGAAGATGATAAAGCCCTTTTAAAGGCGTATCCGCACTATTGGTTACAATGATGCGGCCGGGCTGTTTTTTGACGGTCGAAAGAGGATAAAAATTATGGGTATCAATGCCGATGGGAATGGTTTTAAACTTTGACTCCGGGATATCAAACTCTCTGGCAATATCTTTTTGAGAACTTTTTGAAACCGTGATAATGCGGGACAGTTTTTTTGCCACCCTTTTCTGCATACCGATAAACGAATACCATCTAAGGGCCTTGATTTTTTTTAAGAAAGATTTTGTGCTTTGAACCGCAAGACGCCTGTCCACTGTCATGGGATGATGAATGGTTGCCGTGACCGGCATTCTTTTTGCCAGGGACAAAATACCATAAGACAGGCTCTGGTTGTCATGGATGATATCATATCGCTTTTTTGTCTCTTTAAGATGTCTAATCAGCCGCATTCCAAAGGTCAGGGGTTCAGGGTAACCCATGGTGGAGATATCGAGCCATTCAATCAGGTTAATGAAATTTTTGAGTTCATTAAAGCTCGGGGTCCTGAAAAGATCTTCAGGATTATAAAGATCCAGGGTTTTAAGCATGGTAAGTGTTACATTGTTGTTCGGTCTATTATTTAATAGGGGATCAGGAGGTCCTGCAATGACCTCGACATCATGCCCCAGGTCACAAAGGGCATGGCTTAAATGACGGATGTAGACGCCTTGTCCGCCACAGTGAGGATTGCTTCTATAACTGATAAGGCCTATTTTAAGTGTTGAGTTCATGGGTTTGTCTGGTGCGCCCGGCTGGAATCGAACCAGCGATCTTCAGCTTCGGAGGCTGACGCCTTATCCCCTGGGCTACGAGCGCAAAAATTATATAATACTGAAACCGTGACTATTGATCAAGGTCATTGTCAAATTTTTCCTTGGCTTCACCTGCCACATAGAGTGATCCGGCAATACAGACCGCATCGTCATTGTTTGAGGTGTTAATGGCATGGGCAACAGCCTCTTTTACATCTTCAATGACCTTAATGGGGCATTGGGTTAATTTTTGAGCCGCCTTTTTTAATAGAGACGGTTCAAGACTCCGGTCGATTTTTGCCTTTGTGATAATAATATTCTGGGCAAAGGGTACAAGGCTTTTCAGCATTTTTTCATAGGGCTTGTCATCAAGGATGCCAATGACAAGTGTCAGTTTTCTATTACCCAACGATGATGATAAGTATTTTCCTAAAACCTTTGCGGCCTTGAGGTTGTGCGCACCATCAAGGATCACAAGGGGGTGTTCCATAACATGCTCAAGCCGTCCCGGCCATTGAGTCAGCGCAAGCCCCTCTTTGACCAATGTCTGATTTAAATGGTATTTATTATCAGCCCCTTTGAATTTTTTAAAAATCAGTTCACAGGCGGCAAGAGCAAGGCTTAGGTTCTCTTTCTGGTGCTCTCCTGGCAAGGGTTTTGTCAGGTGATTAAAGCGTTTGTTTATTCCTGTGTACGTATAGGTGTCCTGTCGTGGATCTTTTCTTGTTGAAAAGTCTTTTTTATAAACAAAGAGATCAGATGACTTTTCTTTTGCAGTCTGCTCTATAACAAAAATACCGGACGGCTGGGATATCCCGGTGACGACCGGTGTATTCCGCTTGATAATCCCGCCTTTTTCTTTTGCCAGATCTTTAATCGTATTTCCCAGATAATCCGTATGTTCGATGGACAGGTTGGTGATAACACTCACCTGGGGGTTGATGATATTAGTGGCATCAAATCTTCCACCCATGCCTGTCTCAATGACGGCCCAGTCCACATTCTGTTTTGAAAAATGGTAAAACCCCATGGCGGTTGTAATTTCGAAGAAAGTCGCTTTTCTTTTTCCAATGTCGACGTTATGAACCGCTTCATAGGCATCAACAACCTGATCATTTGAAATCTGCTCCCCATCAATTGAGATTCGTTCATTAAAGTCAACCAGATGCGGTGAAGTATAAATCCCTGTTTTAAATCCGGCTTTTCGTAAGATCGATGCAATATATGTGGCAGTGGATCCTTTGCCATTGGTGCCGGCCACATGAACAGTAAGATAGTTTTTCTGGGGATTGTTTAAAAATTTTAAAATATTTAATATGGTGTCAAGCTCAAGCTTAATGCCGAATCGGCCAAGTTTGTAGATTTTATCAAGACACTTATGATAGGCGTTTTTTTTCATTTTTTTAAATAAAAAACCCGGTATAAATTATTAAACAAATAATGTATACCGGGTGAATTTTAATT
>QMMT01000069.1 GCA_003647385.1 Deltaproteobacteria bacterium | reverse complement strand
TAAAAATTCCTTTAAAAATCCTGTTGTTACAAATACACCCTTCTTATATGCATGCTATGCATATAAGAAGGGCATGTTATGTTCTATGATTACACCACTGATTTTCTGAAATCAAGAAAAATATAACTCTAAATTTTTTTAATTATCCGGGATTATAGATACCTGGTCAGTACCGATGGGAAACTCAACTTTAAATGACGAGCCCTGGTCAAGACTGGAGTCAACATAAACCTTGCCGCCATGGCCTTCTGTATAGGCCTTGACAATAGCCAGGCCAACGCCTGATCCATTGCTTACTTTCTTTTTTGTATTATTGACTTGATAAAATCTTGTAAACACTTTAGAGATTTCATCCTGGCTGATACCGATTCCGGAATCCTCAACCTTTACCTGGACTCCCAGGCCGCCGGGGCTTATGCTGACCACTACTTTTCCGTCTTTTGGTGTGTATTTTATGGCATTACCGATCAGGTTACTGATAATAATGGATACTTTTTCCGCATCCGCCATGACTTTGGGAACTTCAACACCATTAAGTTCCAGGTTAATATGCTTTGATCCTGCAACTATTTTTGCATCATCCACAACCGGTTCAATGAGGGTATAAATGTCGGTCAATTCCATGTTATATCGCATTGCTCCCGATTCTATCTTTGTCAAATCAAGGTATTGTTGGCTGAAATTTGCTATTTTATCAACACTTCTATTTATGATATCAAATAGTTGAATCTGATGGTGCTTCACTGGTTCCGATATCTTTAAAATATCATGGGCAGACTGTATTGCCTGGAGAGGGGTCTTAAGTTCATGGGAAATCTGTTGCATCATTTGACTTCTCAGTTCATTTATATCATTAATTTTGCTGCTCATGTCATTGACTGCATCTGCAAGCAGGCCGATTTCATCATGGGAGGATACAAGAATTTTATCAAACTTACCTTTGGCGATCTGTTCTGTTCCCTTGATGAGATCGCCTATGGGCTTGGTAATGGTTCGAGTAATAATTAAAGCTGCTGCTATAGCAATAATTAAAGTTCCTGCGATTAATACCAATGCAACTTCAACGGCACGGGTGGTTATTGATTCAATTCTCCCCATCTCCTTTCCAATAAAGGATTGGTTTTTGGTTATCAGAACATCAAGCGAATTAAGAAGTATACTCATGTTCTTGTGTCTTATCTGGCTCTGAACTGTATTTGGATTAGATTCTTTATTGACCTTTTCCTGTACCCCGGCAACAAAAGAATCATGCGCTTTTTGCATGCGATGGATCAATGACTGGTCTTTTTTAGAAGATTGTTTATCCAGCAATATTTTTAAATTGAGATCAACCTGTTTGCTTGTTTCAATACACAAAGAAAGATAGGTTTCATCATTTGAGACAAAGTATTTTTCTGCATATTCGTTTTCATCTTGAATAATGGTTTGCAGCTGCCGGGCAAGTTCCTGGGCCTGAACATTTGAGTTTAGAATATTTTTTGCCCCATTTGATACAGTATTCAGTTCAAATAGAATATAGGAACTGGAAATGATAACAATGGTGATAATGGCACCAAATCCCAGCATTATTTTTTTATATACAGTAAATTTCATACTTAAGGTCTCCGTACAAATATTTTTGATATTTGTATCACAAAAAAGATTCTACATGCAAACTTATGCACTATTATCGGAAAACAGTCCTAAAAGATAAAGAAACCATTTTAAAGATTTGCAATTCTTAAGCAATTATATGAAGGATAAATTGAGTCATTATTTTTAAAGTTTGATCAGGCTGTTCACTATGTGGCGAGTGGCTGCAATTATCAATCAAATAAGTTTCAACCTGTGTTACATGGCGTTTTATGGACTCGATTTGTTTTGCCGTTCCATATTGATCATCTTTTCCCTGGAGGGAAAGCATGGGAACCGTAATTTTATCTAAATACTTTTCAATATTCCAGTTCACAAATTTTGGGTGAAGCCAGACGTCATTCCATCCCCGGAAAGCATTGTCCGTATTTTTACCATGATATTTTTTAAGCCCTTGTTTTAAATTGTGGCGTTCATAATTCACCTTTGCCTGGCGGATGCAGTCCACAGTGATCTGTTCACAAAAGACATGGGCAGCTTCTGTAATCAGACCTTTAAGGCCATTAGAACAAGAGCTGCCTGAAAATACAATTCCAATAGATCCACCGTCTGAATGACCGATGAGGATATAGTTTTTTATGTGCGCGGTTTTTAGAATAGCAGGCAGAACGTTCAACGCTTCTTTGTGCATAAAATTAACTTTCCAGGGCAACGGGCTCGGATCTGAGTTGCCGTATCCAAACCGTGAAAAAACCAGGGCAGGGCAGCCGGTGTTTTGGGATAGCATTTGCGGGAAATTTTTCCACATGCGGGTACACCCAAGACCTTCATGCAAAAAGATAAGCGTTGGGTGATCTTTTTGTTCTACAGGATACCACTGCACTTCAATCTTTTTATTTCCAAGTTTTAAAAAGTCCGTCATTTTTTTATGCTTTCATCAATATGTCATAGGCTTTTTGGATTTCAAGAAACTTTTCATTGGCAAGGTGTGAAAATTCTTCTCCCAGATGGGACAGCTTGTCAGGGTGGTATTTTTTTATGGCTTCTTTATAAGCTTTCTGGATTTCATTTTTTGACGAATTGGGGCTGATACCAAGGACTTCATATGGGGTTTTGGGAATATTTTGAGAGGGACCTTTCTTTTGATCGGCTGAGCGGGTTGAGCCGTTTGTACGAGCATTCTTTTCTGGGGATGAAAAATTTGCAGTATTCCGGTTAAAGGTCTGATTAAAAGGGCCTTTCCTTTTAAAAAAGAAATTGGGCAGTCTTCCATACCGGATGAGATAAATGATGGTCCATATAACAACGCCATCATCCAGCCAGCCGATATAGGGCAATAAGAGATCCGGAATAATATCCACCGGGCTGATCAGGTATGCCAGCCCGAATATGATTAAAGCAATTTTAAGATAGAGATTCAATTGCTTATTCTCTGTTTAGGACATCAATCATGGTATAGAGTTTTTTTTGTGTGTCAGGTTTGGCAAGTTTTTCTTCAAGGAAAAAAACAGCATCAAAAGTCCCGCTGACATAAATATCCCTGCCGTTGATATTGTGTTTGAATTCAAACAGGGTTGATCCATCAGTGGTCCTTAAAGTATAGGTATGCCACCCATGGCCGGCCAGGTGGTCTTTGGGAATCCCCAGTGTTTTTTCCTGCTTTTCAGGATCTCGGATCATTTGAATATCAGTGACGTTAAAATCTGTGCCCAGTTTATTAAAATACCCCACCATTGCTTTGGCAGTCCCCGACGTGTCGGCTTTACCCTTTTGATGGCTTTCAACTACTTCAAGTTCATATCCCTTAAAAAGATCAGGAAACGTATTGGCTGCGTATTCCATCATTGCCTGGAAACCGACAATCTGTTTGGCCATATTCGGTGCAATAACCGCAAGCGTGGAAGATTGTTTAACAACTCGCGCAAGTTCTTCCCTGTCCCCGCCTGTGGTTCCCATAATAAACGGAATTCGATATTGAGTATAAAAAAGTGCATTTGAATTCACTGCCGTGGGATGAGTAAAGTCAATGGCTATAAAAGAGGTAAATTGAGATTTAATTCTGCTGATTTTATTATCCCTTGTGTCGGGTTTTATAAGCTCGAATAGTGTTGAGCCGATTGTGAAAGTTTCTTCCTGGATTTCCTGGCCGGTAAGAGAAAAAGGCAGTACCTGAAATCTGTCATCCATGATAGAAGCCTGAGCTAATTTTTTTGCAACATTCCCTGGTAAGCCATTGATCATGATGTTTATTTTTTTCATTTGAAATCCTTATAATGTTTGAATAAGTTTTGTTAGTTTGGGTATTTTATCCGTATTCAAATTTGATATGATCTTTTTTAATGATTTTACAGCATCAGGGATATAGTGTTCAAATTTTTTTTTCTTTTTGATTCGACTTAAAAAGCTGAAAGCGCCAAGAAATTGCAGGTTTCTTGTCAAACAGCAATATTGGTAGCAGTCTAAAAAGTTTTGCCTTTTCTCTGAGTTTAATTCTAATTTTCCCATAGTGTACTGCAAAAGATCCTTTCTGATTTGCTCATTGAGATTAACATAAGGGTCTATCAGTAAAGATGCAAGATCATATTGCAAGGGTCCAATCCTTGCTGACTGAAAATCAATGAAATAAATCCTGCCGTTATGGATCATAATATTTCTTGACTGCATGTCACGGTGCATTAAACCGATAAAT
Organism: Deltaproteobacteria bacterium; assembly: GCA_003647385.1. GTDB lineage: Bacteria > Desulfobacterota > Desulfobacteria > Desulfobacterales > Desulfobacteraceae > Desulfobacula. The sequence goes on along the minus strand of QMMT01000069.1, from coordinate 3,675 downwards.
CCGTGGTTCAGTGCATGGTCTGCAATATGGTCAAACTCATTTGAAAATTCATGAAAACAAAGATCAAGTTTTAAATAATTTTGAATGAATGCTTCCATGAAATACCGGCATTCTTTTTCAATAATCAGTTCTTTTGAGTAAGTTTCACTCTGGCAGGTCCATTCTTTTTTAAATCCCTGAAATCCTTTGATTGAAAAATCAATGAGAAGATCAATTACTTTTTTGTAAAGCTTCAGGGTTTCAGAAGTGCTGTTTTTGTGTCTGATCTGAGTCTCAAGGTGGACATCACCCAGATCATTGAGGATAACCATTCCTGACAGCATATCATGATTGATGATACGGGGCAGGGGGATGCCTTTGGATAAAAGATGATTTCCAATTTGAATAAAGGCGTTCAGTTGTAACCATTCATCACTTTGAGGCATGCAGATACCGTGGTCTGAAATAATCTTAGACTGGTTTTCATATATTGCCCGGTACCAGTGCCTGTCAGATCCGTCTCCTGCAAGTTTGTCAATGTGAATTTTTTTAATTTTTTTCTGTTTGATTTTAAATGCTGATGCAGCAAGTGTAAGCATCGATGTCAGGCAATAAGATGCCGGTGTGCCAATATCCGACCAGAAGATATCAGTTTCGACGAATGCTTTTACCTGGTTTTGGCTGCATAGGCTTTGATATACATCGATGCTTGAAAATATTTTTTTATCGGGAAAATGATCATAAATTTGTGGCGACAAGACCTGAATTCCGGTAAAGGCAAGACCATTTGTTTTTGAATTAAAATTTTGGACATATCCCCGGGTGTCAACACCCACTTTATTGAATTGATGATGATCATGGAGAACAAGGGTTGCCATGCAATTTGATTTTTGATGAAACGCATATATCTTTTTTAGATCAACAGTTGAAATAATATCAGCGTTAATGACAAAAAAAGGATGTTTATCTAAAAAGGATTTTGCATTGGCAATTGCACCGCCAGTATCAAGAATAGCAGGTTCAAAAATCGTTTGAATGTTAATACTGTATTTTTTTTGTTCACCAAATGCTTTTATTTGCTCATACAAATGATGGGTATTGATCAAAATTTGATCACACCCTGCATCTACAAGTTTTTTAATTGAATGTTCGAGAAGGGGTTTGGACAGCAATGTAAACAACGGCTTTGGGATTTTTCCGGTATAGGGTAGAAGCCTTGTACCAAATCCTGCTGCAAGAATGAGTGCTTTCATGAATTTAAATTGCGATTAAATGCATTAACCGGTCAAGGATGTCCTTGTAATAATCAATTTGTGCCTGATCCTGGGAGCCGTTAATACCATTTTTAGTAAAATAATTGGCAGCATTTTTATAGTTTACCTGGGATAAAGATTCTTTTAGAGAGATAAGCTTGCCTTTATAGAGCTTTGTTCCAATGGAATGAATCTTTTTAACCCTTTCTTTTTCTTTATGTTTGCCGGTTTCATATTTTTCGAAATAAAGTAGACAGGTTTTGTAGGACTCAAAAAAGGGCTGTAAAAATGCGGCAAACCATTTGAGTTTTCTTAATCCCTTGGAAGTGATGCGAAACATGTCTAATTCTGATGAATCCGGCACGAGTATCCCGTCATTTATAAAGCCTTTAATACAAAATGAGATGTTTTCCTCATAGGTTGTTTCCTCGTCAAAGAAAAATTCATCCGTAAAAATTTTTTCTAAGAATTTATAGCGGGTAACAAGGTCTGAAGAAGAAAAAATAAATCTGTCGGTTTCAAGTATGGCCACAGCAGTGTATGCAAAATAAACAAAAAAGGAGACCACTGAATTTTTATAATAATCGAGAATGGCACGTTTATTATTTTTAATTATAAAAACAGTATGTTCAGTGATATCGTCATCATCTTCATCCGCTAGCTCAATAAAGTTTCTTGAAATAAAGTTATGGATCACTGAGTTTAAGGTATTATCCGGGTCAACCAGGAGCGTTTCTGAAAGTTCTGCATTCATAAAGCTCAGCATGCTCATATAGGTGTTGACCCTGGTAATCATCTGTTTTTTTGTAAAGGTGTTTTTCGAGCAGTTTAGTACTGCACTGGCAATGATACCATGGGGAGTGGCAACCGCATTTGTATTAATGGCATTGATCAGCTTATATCCAAAACTTTTTACAAATTGTATATATTCTTCATTGGATGTCTTGGAAAGATCAATGTTTTTTCCCTGGATATAATCCTTAATGGAAATGGGCTCATCAAATTTAATATAGACTTTGCCGTATTTCTTTTTTAGAAATTTACGGGCACGAAAAAGGCCTTTCAATGTCTCAGGTTTTTTCTTGCCGCCTTCAATTTCTTTGAGATAAGCATCCTCCTCAAGAACGTGGTCATACCCGACAAATATCGGTACAAAATAAAGATTGTTACAGGCGCCATTGTTATAGGCATTAATCAACATGGCAAGGCCACCGGGCTTAGGTGCTAAAAGTTTTCCCGTCCTGCTTCTTGTGCCTTCAATAAAGATTTTGATATTAAAACCTTCGTAGAGTAGTTTTTCCAGGTAGGCAGCAAAAATTTTTGCATAGAGGGGCGCTCCTATAAATGTCCGCCGGATAAAAAAGGCACCACCTCTCCTGAATAAAGGACCTAGCGGCCAGAAAGATAGATTTTTCCCCGCGGCAATATGAGGGCAGGGCATATTATTTCTGAACATGACATAAGGCAATAAAAGATAATCTAAATGGCTTTTATGGCAGGGCACTAGTATGAGAGGGGCTTTGGTCGATTTTTCCCTCATCCGATTAATTTCTTTTTGATTGATAACCAGATCTTCAAAGATGTTTTTAAACACCCAGGTTAACAGCCAATTGCCGAAATTGATGAAATGTAGATTGTAATTGGCCGCAATCTCTTTGATATAGCCAGCCGCTTTTTTATGGGTTTTACGCAGAGTGAGCTTGTTTTGCGAGGCATATTCAGCCAGGTATTCACGTAAATATTTTCGGGTTAAGATATCTTCTGTGATTTCCTGTCTTGATTTTAAAACAGGGCCGGTTATACTTTTTCTCTGTCGGTTTAATGTGTCTACCAGATGACGTCTTAACCTGTGAGTCTGAAATTCTGAGTCAAGCTGTTCAATTTCAGGCCGGTTGATAAATTCTTTTAAATTAACAGGAGCTGCAAGCTCAACTCTAATTTTTTCAGGATGTCTTAATATGGTAAAAAGGCGTTTGATTCTTCCCGGTTTTTCATGGGTGCCAAAAAAAATATCAACCAGAGTCGTTTCCTTTCTCATTGGCTTTGTAACATAAAAAATGTCTTCAGGGATTATCATGACAGGTTTGTCAATACTCTTTTGAAGTTCAATTAAAAGAAAGAAAGGATCAGGGGTTGATTTGACGAATCGTCTATAGAAATCATCTTCTTCAATCAGGCAGACAAACCCTGATTTACCGTTTAACAGTTCTTTTGTCGCATAACCTGTTGTGTACGCATCCTGAAAACTGAAATGATGGAGAAAGTAATCCATGTGACACAAAAAAATTCGAAGCAGCCGTTTTACGGGTAAAAGAAAAAAGAAAGTGAAATCAAACGCTATCTGGGGATATGGCAGATCAAGATTTTTGAGTTTTGTGTGATAATATAAAAAATCTAAAGTTCTTTTGTTCTTACTGGCATAAACAACAATACTGTCTGTATC
>QMMT01000068.1 GCA_003647385.1 Deltaproteobacteria bacterium | reverse complement strand
GTATTAGCGTTGTGTTACGGATAGATTAAAGTTAAGAACAAATATCTTTTTCAAGGTAAAGAATATTACCTTTATCATTATACGAATAGTGACTGAAATAGGCTCCAATGATCATGATTCCCCGGCCATGATCTTCGTTTTCCGGTTGATCTGAGTTTTTAAGCTTTCTCCAGTCAAACCCTGCCCCCTGATCCTCAATCATCAGCTTGATGGCCTTGTTATCAAAGATTGTCAGCAAAAACCTGACCATTTTATAAGGATCACTTTTGTTACCATGCCGCACCGCATTGGTAAGTCCTTCTCTTATAACAAGATTAATGGGGAACAAATAGAGGTCGATTCCCTGAATTTTAGATTGAATATAATGAGTTGTCTGTTCACAGACATCATCAATATTCTTCATGGTTGAAGAAAAAATAAACTCTATTGAATCTGTCGTGGAAAGAACATTAAAGACGTTGCCTTTCAAAGACATACCTTACACCTTTACGCATAAGACAACAATATCATCTTCGGGCAGGGTACCTTTAGCAAAAAGACGATTCACCAACTCTGCCGGCGCCTTATCATAGGGTATCTGTTCTATTTGTTTACACGCCGAAAGAAGACTGTCTGCACCGCTTGCCCAGGTAATCTTGTTTTGTGCTGATTCAACAAGTCCGTCAGAATAAATAAAAACCTTATCACCCGGAGATACATCAATGCTTTGAGTTCCAAAATGAGCATCTTTAAACGTGCCAAGGACATCGCCCGGGGTCTTAATCAGATAGGGCTCACCATCCAGAGGCAGACAAACTACCGGCGGGTGGCCTGCACTGACAATGGTCATTTTTTTTGTAATGCGATTGATATGTATATAACAGGCTGTCAGATATTTGCCATCGGACAAAATTTCCACAAGGACATTATTAATCAGCTTCATGCTTTCAGCCGGAGAATACACAGGTGTACAATTCTGTGCCAGCAATGCTTTTACATAAGCTGTCATATAACTTGTTTTGATATCATGCCCTGAAAAATCAGCTACAAAATAACCCGTTATTTTATCTGAAATATTCAAAATGTCGTAGAAATCACCGCCTGCCTCTTCAAGGGCTTTATAGTAGACACCAAATAGTGCATCCGGGTGATCCTCCGGCCTTGGCAGCATGGACACCTGAGCTTGTGTTATCTGTTTAAGTTTATTTGTCTGTTCTGCAATCAATGAATTGGTGGCGATTGAAAGCTTAAGATGAATTCGTACCCTTGCCAGCACCTCAAGGGGATGAAACGGCTTTGTAATGTAATCGACTGCGCCCAGATCAAATCCTTTTAATTTTGAATCCACTTTGCTGACACCAGTAAGAAATATTACCGGGATGACATTGGTCTGTGAGTTGTCTTTCAGCTTTGTGATGACATCAAACCCGTTTTCTCCGGGCATTTCAATATCCAGCAGAATCAGATCCGGCATCTCCTTTATGGCAATTTCTCTGGCAGCCGGGCCGTTATCCGCTAAGAATACTTTATATCCTTCTTTGGACAAAGATTTTTCTATCAGTTTTAAATTCAGAAGATTATCATCCACTGCCAGAATCGTATAAGATTGTTTGTTTTTCATAACTTTTAAACTTTTTTACAATCAAACGTTAGAATTTATTCAACGCATTTACCCTGTTTTCAAGATCGCTGATATACAGTTCAAAATCAGTAAGACTCCCTTTTTTAGCCTGCATCTCCATATCTTTGGCAAAGGTATACAGTTTATCAAAACCAAGATTTCCTGCGGCACCTTTAATAGAATGAGAGGCTGCGGCAACATCCTGACTATTGTTTTTTTTAACGCCTTTTTTGATTTTATCGATATCAGACAACGCAGTGGTTACAAAAAGTTCAACAAGCTCTATAACGTCATCCTCATCGAGTCCCAGTCTTGATGCAAGATTTTTGAAATCCATCAGGGCTCCCGGTTGATATTTTGAATGAAATGAAAGATAAAAACCTAATACAATTTAAGATATATAAATAAATTTCACCCTATTGTAAACCTTCACCTAAAAAAATCAAAATCAGGTGTCTTAATTCAGTGTCTGGCCGAAAGCCTGTGTTTGAAATTGACAAATATCATAACGGAAGCATCTTTAGGGATCAAACAAAGGAGAAACCATTGATATGGGAAAATGCAGGAGACATCCAAATCGCGAGACACCTTATATGTGTGCAAAGTATGATACCTATCTTTGCAAAGAATGCCTCCGATGCAAAGACCCGAAACTTTACTGCAAATACAGGACCTCATGCGCCATTCATTTTATTACGGAAAAAGGATTTGGCCCGGAAGATTGACCGGGAAGATTAATTTGGAGGATTGCGTCAAATGAAAAAAGACACACACAATTTTATTCAGGAATATAAAGGTCTGGGCGCTTTCGGTCTTAACAGGAAAACAGATGAAGAGACCCTTATGTTTTATCTTCAAAAATTCTCTGAAGATTCATTCTTAAAAACAATTCTCCCCAGGCTGCCTGATCAGGAACTCGAAGAGATATATCTGTTTATTAATGACAAACTAAAGCAGCATATTTCCGAGGATGAATACCATTCCCTTTTTTTAAAAGATCGCTAAAATTGTAATTATTGGTTAGTATTGGTTTGTATTTACTTTTTTTATTAAAATCTTTCAAAATTATATTGACTCTTCTCTGATATTAACATATTCCAACCTCGTTCCGACAAACGATTTTTGAATATTTTATTGGAGACTTAAAAATGAGTAGAAAGAAAATCTTTTCCGGCATTTTATCCGTTATCTTCACAATGATCATCGCCATCAGCGTGCAGGCAAAAAGCAATAGTTTGATGATGGCAACCACCACAAGCACAGATAATACAGGTCTTTTAGATTATCTTGTTCCTCACTTTGAAACCCAGACCGGAATTACCTTAAAATGGACAGCCACAGGAACCGGAAAGGCATTAAAGCTGGGTCAAAACTGTGATGTTGATGTTCTGCTGGTTCATGCCCCTTTTGCAGAAAAAAAATATATTGCAAGTGGATACGGAAAAGACAGAAGAGAAGTCATGTACAATGATTTTGTTATCATTGGCCCTCAAACTGATCCAGCCGGGATTAAAGGCAAAAGCATATCCGACACATTAAATGCCCTTAAGAGCAGACAAGCCATGTTCATGAGCCGGGGTGATGATTCCGGTACCAATAAAAAAGAAAAGATTCTTTGGAAAAATGCCGGCATTCAACTGCCTGACAAAGAAAAATGGTATATTCAGACAGGCCAGGGAATGCTTGCCACCATTAATGTAGCCCAGGAAAGAGACGGCTACACCATGACAGACCGGGGCACATACATCAAATACCAGTCCACAAAAGGTGGCAATGCCCCCTTAAAAATTCTGGTTGAGGGAGACGACATCCTTTTAAATCAATACAGTGTATTAACACTTGACCCCAAAAACTGTCCCACTGCCAGATATGATCTGGCACTCAAATTCTCAGACTGGATGGCTTCACAAACTGCACAGAATCTGATAAAAGACTTCAGGCTTCTGGGAAAAAGGCTGTTTATACCCAACGCAAAATAACAAGGATTTTATGGATTTTATAGTTGCAGGCTTTATCAAAGCCCTTGAGCTTCTGATAAGCGGCGACAGCTCAACATGGACAGCAGTCTGGGCCACATTAAAAGTATCCACCTGCTCCATGCTTCTCAGCATTGGAGCTGGTTTGCCCTGTGGATTTCTTCTCGGATATTTTGACTTCAAAGGCAAAAAACACTTAAGAACAATTCTTGATACCATGCTTGCCCTTCCAACGGTTTTCATCGGCCTTGCAGTTTACGCCATTATTTCACGCCAGGGGCCTTTAGGAGACTTTGGTCTGCTTTTCACCCTTACAGGGATTGCCATAGGACAGACGATTCTTGCCTTCCCCATCGTAACTGCTATTACAGCCTCCACCATTGAAAATATCGACCATGATCTTAAACTGACCCTTGTTACTCTGGGTGCGGGCAAGCGTCATATCGTTACCACCTGTCTCTGGGAGGTCAGGTACGGCATCCTGGCAGCAGCGGTCACTGCCTATGGAAGAGTATTAACCGAAGTCGGCATATCAATGATGGTGGGCGGCAATATCAAGTACCATACCCGGACAATAACAACTGCCATTGCGCTTGAAACAAATAAGGGCCTGTTTGCCGATGGCATTGCCCTGGGGCTTGTGTTGATCATGATCGCATTTATTGTAAACCTTTCACTATCTTTTCTAAGGAAGCAATGACAAAGACTGATCTGGCATACCATTTACAAAACATCCAGCACTATTATGGAAATACAAAGGTGCTGGATATTAATGATCTTAAAATTGAAAAAGGATCAATTACAGGTCTTATCGGGCCAAACGGCAGTGGGAAGAGCACCCTTTTAAAACTTTTGGCTTTTGCCGAAAAACCAACCCGGGGCCACATCTTTTATGAAGGACACAGGGTATCAGCGTTTTCATCATCCATCCGGTCAAAGGTAACGCTTTTAACCCAGAAACCTTATCTGCTGAAGCGGACTGTTTTTGAAAATATCGCCTATGGTTTAAAAATCAGAAAAGATAAAAAAAACCTTGAAAACAGGGTAAAAAGAGCTCTTTTGAATGTCGGGCTTGATTACCAGACGTTTGCCTCACGAAAATGGCATGAACTGTCAGGCGGGGAAGCCCAAAGGGTGGCCATGGCTGCCAGGCTTATCTTAAAACCTGAGATTCTGCTTCTTGACGAGCCCATTGCAAGTGTTGACACGGAAAGCGCCGGATTGATTCGTGACGCATCCTTAAAAGCAAGAGATTCCTGGGGTGCGACCCTTGTTATTGCAAGCCATGATTTGCAGTGGCTCTATTCCATCAGTGATAAACAGCTTTCAATTTTTAAAGGGAATATTTTTTCCACCGGCATGGAAAATATTATCACAGGACCTTTTATTAAAACAAATAAAAAAATCTTTGTAAAAAAGGTGGGGGCCGGACAGGTTATCGCCTTGAAAGCCCCTGTTCCAAACACATACACTGCTGCCATTATCAGGAAGGAAAATATTTCCATTGCCCTTGAAAAACAACCGGACAAAAACCGTCTTAATCAATTGTCCGGCCATATTGTTTCCATGCTTTTGGAAAAAAAAAGCGGGCATATCATGGCGGCCATTGCAGTCCATGACCTTTCTCTTATTCTAAGACTTACCCCGGATCAAATCAGCAGCCTTGATCTCTTTCCGGGCAAAAAAGTTATCCTCACGTTCCTTTCAAATGATGTTGAATGGATTTAAATAACTATCCCCTGCCAGATTTTAGAACAAGAAAAAATAACTTTCCGTATTTATTCATATGCCCGGCGGCAAATTTGGCATAGTGCCCATTCCCACAAAAAAGGTCCGCCCTTGCAGGTCCCTTAATGGCCCCGCCGGTATCCTGATTTAATACAAAAAAGTTAGCTTTTCCCCACTCCTTTAACGGATTGATATTAATCTTATCCGGCAATTGGGCCTGCATAAAGCAAAGCGCTCCCTTGGGGAAGAGTTTTCGATCTGTTGCAATGGAGCGCAAGGGTGTAACCGCAACACCAAGACTGCCGTAAGGACCGCCTTCCTCTTTTTGAAAAAACACAAAACTCTCATTATGGTGCAGGACTTCATCCATTCTTTGAGGATTTAATTCAAGCCAGGTTCTGATGGCCTGCATGGACATATTTTCTTTTAAAATCTCATTTTTATTGATCAGGTATCGCCCGATGGATCGATAGGCGTTCCCATTGCTCCCGGCATAATGAACCCTTAACACCCCTCCTTGATCCAGAAGTATTTTCCCCGACCCCTGGATTTCCAGAAAAAAACGATCGGTACGGCTTTTAAGCCATACAATAGGTTCTGATTTTGTATGGAAATCCTGTGCAGCATTAATTTGCTGCCTTGAATAATACGGCACCACCCTTTTGGTAGATTCATCCACCCTGGCCTTTAATCGACTTTTACCTTTATATTGATCTGAAAATGCTGACAAATCAATCTCCAGCAAATCATCCGGTTTTGAATAAACAGGAAATGGATATGCATCGCTCTTTTTAAGACTGCCCTCATAGGTGGGCTCAAAATACCCTGTAAAAAGGACATTGCCATCTTCATTTCCAGCAGCTTCATAGACAACAAATCCGGATTTAATAAATTCATCCAACTCTTCAGGGGAAGACTCTTTTTCTAAAAAATGTTTGAAAATTTCCAAAGAAGTAATCATATGGGCGGCAGTGTATATGTCATTACCATACTGATATTTTCTTTCCAGGGGCACTTTTTTAAAATACGACAAACTCTGATCAATGGAGGTTGACAATCCCTTTAAGGTGAGGCTGTCAGTAAATAAGGGATAGTTTCGGGGTGTGAGTTTTTTTAAGGTGTTGAACTGTGTAATTTCCTCTTTGACCCCGGGATGGCATCCGCTGAAAAAGCAGGTAAGGACCAGGAGGCAAAAGATCCAAACCTGTTTCATTGACATCTTATTCATCATCTTGATACCGCCTGTTAAATTCTTTGGTAAACGTTTCTGACTCATCTATTTTCTGCAGATCATCCATGGTTTTGGAAGAAACCTCAAGGCTGTCCAGTTTTTTTGCCGAAGGCATGACCCTTGTCTCCATGGCACCCACAGTCCTGTTATACGTTGTCACACACTTTTCAATATCCTTTCCCAGACGATTGATATTGTCGGTCATGCTGCAAAGCCGGGAAAAAAGTTCCATCCCAAGATGTCTGATCTCTTCTGCATTTTCATAACTTTTCTTCTGCTTCCAGGAATAAGATACTGCCTTTAAAAGGGCTATCAGAGTGGTGGGGGTGGCAAGAATGACGCCCTTTTCTATGCCTTTTTCGATCAAATCCGGATAAATAGTCAGAGCTGCACTGAAAAAATTCTCTCCGGGTATAAAGAGCACCACAAATTCAGGGGTTGGAGAAATTTGTTCAAAATAATTTTTGGAGGAAAGATTTGAAATATGCATCAACACCTGCCGCCCATGATTTCTCATCCGTTCCTGTCTTTCTTCTTCACCCGATGCTTCAAGCGCATCCAGATAAGCCAGTAAAGGTACCTTTGAATCAATGATAATTTTACGATTTTCAGGCAGGGTCACCACCATGTCCGGCCGGATGGATCCCTTACCGTTCCCGTATGAAAGCTGTTCGGCAAAGTCACAGTACTCGGTCATCCCGGAAAGCTCTGCCACCCTTTTTAAGGTAATTTCCCCCCAGCGCCCCCTGACATGGGGAACCCTTAAGGCCTTGACAAGATTTGCTGTTTCAATGTGAAGAAGGTTCTGATTTTTCCCCATTTCCAGGAGTTTTTCAGTGATGGAACCATACGCCTTTTCCCTGTCTTTTTCCATGACATTGAGATGGGCTTCATACTGATCAAGAGTTTTTCTCACAGGATCAACTGTTCTTAAAATTTCGTTTCCCTTTATATCAAAATCTTTCCTGGCTTCTTTTACATAGGAAGAAAAATATTTATCTGCCAGATCCATAAACCTGGCCGAATTATCAATCAATGCCTCATTGGAAAGTGTGTTAAATTTTTTTGAAAAAAACAACACACCTGCTTTTGCAAGGATGAAACAAACCAGCACGCCCAGGCAAAAGCCTGCCCCAAGATATATAAAACTTTCAAAGGTGAGCACACTGCTACTTATTTTTTGCAGTATATGTTCCGCTTTTTCCTCCTGATTTGGATTTAAGATATACGTTGGATATTCTCATGGCTTTGTCATAGGATTTGCACATGTCATAGATGGTTAGAGCTGCAACACTGACAGCAGTTAATGCTTCCGTTCCCACGCCGGTTTTTCCCGTGAGTGATGTCTCAGCTTCAATATCAATGGCATGATTTTCTTTATCAAAAGAAAAATCAATTCTGGCATGGGTGATATTTAACGGGTGGCACATGGGAATCAG
>QMMT01000067.1 GCA_003647385.1 Deltaproteobacteria bacterium | reverse complement strand
TATTAATGTTTTAAGCCGCTATCTTTTTCACTTTTCTTTTGCAGCAACAGAAGAAATAACGATTAATTTATTTGTCTGGCTTACCGTGGTGGGTTCAGGACTTGCCTTTGAGCGGGGCGGGCAGATGGGTATGGTTACGCTGTATAACATTTTCCCCAAAAAATTTAAAAGACTGGCCATACTGATCAGTGCCGGGCTCAGTGCCCTTCTTTTTGTGATAGTGGATTATTATGTGATCCAGGCGATATATGATGAACTGACCCTGTTTCAGGCAAAGTCGGCAGCATTGGAAATTCCGGTTTGGATATACTATATTGGTGTTCCAATTTTATCGGTATTCGTGTTTACAGGAATATACAGGGATGCCGCATCTAAACTAAACGGGCTTGAAGTAGAAGGAGACAGATAATGGAATTTGCTGTTATTGCAGTGGCCTTTCTTGTGCTTATGGCCATCGGGGTTCCCATTGGGACATCTCTGGGTATAGCTGCCGTTGTTACGATCTACTTTTTTGATCTCGGAATCGGAATGGTCGGCATTAATTTTTCCACTGGTATTGCATCCTTTCCCTTGCTGGCAGTGCCTTTTTTTGTTCTGGCCGGTGTTATTCTTGAAAAAGCAAAACTTGCAGCAACCATTGCTGAATTTTTTGAACTTTTAGTGGGAAAATCGGTAGGCGGCCTGGCAATGGTGGCTGTTTTAACCTGTATGTTCTGGGGAGCTCTCTCAGGATCAGGGCCTGCAACAACAGCGGCTGTTGGTCTGATCCTCCTTGCACCAATGGTAAAGCATGGATATGATAAAAGCTTTGCCGGCGCAACCATTGCAAATGCATCCGATCTTTCCATCATCATCCCCCCCAGCATTGCCTTTATTATTTATGGCAACATTACAGGTGTTTCAGTGAGTGCCCTATTTGTGGCCGGTGTTGTTCCTGGCCTTCTGACAGGGGCGGGTACGCTTCTTGTGGCATACCTCATTTCAAGGAAGCGAGGCTACCGGGGACTTGAAAAAAGAGGGTCTTTAAAAGAAATTCTTGTTGCATTGAAAAAGTCCATTTGGGCTATTCTTACCCCCGTCATTATTCTGGGAGGGATTTATGCAGGCATCTTTACGCCTACGGAGGCAGCTGTTGTGGCTGTCTTTTACAGTCTTTTTGTAGCTGTTTTTATTTACCGGTCTATTTCCTGGCGGGATCTAATTAAAATTCTTGTTGATGCCAGTGTCACAAGCTCTGTTATCATGTTTATAGTGGTTTTTGCAGGGATGTTTTCATGGGGGGCATCGGTTATTGGTGTCATTGATAAGGCTGCCAATGCTATCATCGAAATAGCACCCAATGCCGTGGTCATGATTATCCTGGTTAATTTTCTGCTGCTGGGATTAGGAATGATACTGGATGCTATCTCCATTTCCTATCTCATTATGCCAATCTTGATTCCGGTGCTGATTGCCTTTCATATAGATCCTTTATGGTATGGTGTCATCTTTATTTCAGCCATGGCCATAGGACAGGCAACGCCACCGGTGGGCGTCAACCTGTTTACTGCCGCCAACCTGATAAAAGGTGATATTGACTCTGTTGCAAAAGAGGCAATTCCCTATGTTGTAATGGATGTTATTATACTGATTATCCTTTCCCTGGTGCCGCTGTTATCCTTATATTTACCTATTAAAGCAGGACTTTATACACCGTAAAAGGAAAAAAATGGAAATAAACTTTTCACAGGGACACCTTTCAAGTGTCGTCATGATAAGAATAAGCCCGGGTTCAGATATTATAGAAGGAATTGAAAAAGTATGCAGGCAGTGTGATATAGACTCCGGTGTTATCACCTGCTGTATCGGAAGCCTTCAAAAATTTTCTTATTTAATCGCTGTTCCCCTGAAAAACAAAATCGGCAGCGGTTACAGCGATCCAAAACTATTGGATGGTCCTTTGGAATTTCTTTGTGCTCAAGGAATGATCGGGAAGGAAGAAAGCGGGGAAACTTTTGTCCATTTGCACGGTCTGGTCAGTGACAAGGACGGAAATGTCCATGGGGGTCATCTGATCAAAGGGGAAAATCCCGTACTAGTCACCTGCGAAATCATGATCAGCCAGATCCAGGGAGTGAAAATGATTCGAACATATGATCCAAAGGTTGACATGAAGGTTCTTATGCCATTTTCATAACCAAATATATACACCAGAAATTTATTATACGAAGAAAGAGGAGGAAGGCATGGTTGAAGATGCCAAAAACTTGTTGGAGCTCTACCGCTGCATGGTCACGATTCGTCAGTTCGAGACTATGGCCGGGGAATATTTTGCCGCCGGAGAAATACCGGGTTTTATCCATCTGTCCATTGGCCAGGAAGCAAGCAGTGTGGGGGTTTGTTCCTGTCTTCGGCCTGATGATTATGTGACCACTACCCATCGAGGCCATGGTCATATGATTGCCAAGGGAGCAGATTTGAAGAGGATGACGGCTGAACTGCTGGGAAAAAAGACAGGGTTTTGCAAAGGCAAAGGCGGGTCCATGCACATTGCGGATTTTTCCATTGGTATTCTCGGCGCAAATGGTGTTGTGGCCGGTGGTTTGCCCATCACGGCCGGCGCTGCTTTTTCCATCAAGATGCGTAAAACCGATCAGGTGGCCGTATGCTTTTTTGGGGACGGCGCCTCCAACCGGGGCCCGGTTCACGAGGTAATGAATATGGCATCTATTTGGAAATTGCCCATCATATTTGCGGTGGAAAATAACCAGTGGGCTTCAACTACGCCTCAAGCTGATTCCGGATCTGTGAAGGATCTCAGCACCCGTGCAGCCGGCTACAATATGCCGGGTGTTTCTGTTGACGGCAATAATCTGCTTGCCGTAAGAAAAGCGGCGATGAAAGCGATTGACCGCGCGCGCAAGGGAGAAGGGCCCACGTTTATCGAAAACAAAACTTATCGTATCCGTGGCCATTTTGAGGGTGATCCACAAAAATACCGAACAAAAGCAGACGTTGGTAAATGGCAGAAGAAAAATGATCCCATTGATCTGTTTTCTAAATATTTGCTCAAAAATAAAAAGTCGAACAAAAGTAGTCTTGAAAAAATATGGAATGATGTGGCGGAAGAGATTAACGACGCTGTTGCCTTTGCCAAGGACAGTCCATTCCCTGAACCAAAAGAGGCATTGGAAGATCTCTTCGTAACCCCGTCAAAAGGAGGCTCTCCATCATGAGTGAAAGAATAATCAGCGCGTCTGCAGCACTTGCCGAAGCACTTCATGAAGAAATGGCCAATGATGAAAGTGTTTTTATTATTGGTGAAGACCTGGTCTCCCATGAAGGAATTTTCGGTCAGTTTAAAGGGCTTCCAAAAAGTTTTCCCGGTCGAATCATTGATGCGCCTATTAGTGAATCCGCCATTGCCGGGGTGGGTTTGGGCGCAGCGATAACCGGTATGCGGCCCATTGTTGATATGCATTTTTCTGATTTTGTCACTTGCTGCATGGACGAATTATGCAATCAGGCTGCTAAAATTCGTTACATGCTGGGTGGCCAGGTAAAGGTGCCAATGGTGTTGTGGTGTCCCGATGGGGCCGGTTTAAGGGCAGCAGCCCAGCATTCTCAATCTCTGGAGGCCTGGTTTGTCCATACACCTGGCTTGAAAGTGGTAATTCCCAGTGAACCTGCCGATGTAAAAGGCTTGATCAAATCAGCCATTCGCGATGATAATCCGGTAATGTTTTTCCAACACAAACAGCTGTTTGCCAAACAGGGGGTGGTGCCGGAAGAACCTTACCTGATTCCTTTGGGAAAAGCTGCTGTCAAACGTGAAGGCAAGGATGTCACACTTTTGTGCTACGGCTCCGGCTATTACCTGTGTAAGGAAGCCGCCGATGAACTGGCTGATCAAAATATTGAGGCTGAAATTGTCGATCTAAGAACCCTTAAACCTTTGGATATGGAAACGGTGTCCCAATCCATCCGCAAGACCAACCGGGTTGTCGTTGTACACGAAGCCTGTCTGACCGGTGGTTATGGAGCCGAGCTCGCTGCCCGCATACAGGAAGAATTATTCGACTATCTGGATGCACCCATCAAACGAGTAGCGGCAAGAGACGTACCCATCCCCTTTTCTCCGGGGTTGGAAGATTATTGTCTACCCAAGGTGTCTGATGTGGTCACGGCAGTTAAAGCGGTAACATATAGATAGGAGCACACATGGCGATAGAAATTAAAATACCAAAGCTCGGGCTGACCATGGAGGAAGCAAAACTGGTGAAATGGTCGTTTAATGCCGGTCAGGCGGTTGCGGCTGAAGAGACGGTTGCCGTTATCGAAACCGATAAAGTCTCCTTTGAGATTGTCTCTCCCGCTGACGGTATCATTTATCCCCTGGCGTCACTTGGCACCATGATTCAGGTTTCCCAGGTTATCGGGTATGTGGCGGCGGATGAGACGGAATTGGCAGTGTTGCAAAAAGAGCACCCTGTAGAATCTGGAGCGGCAGCCGGACAACCGGAGGATCAACCAGAAGATCAGGCGGACCATACGGTTCCTGCGGCCACAAAAGCTGCCCCACCACAATCAGGAGGCCGTATTATCTCTTCTCCTCTGGCGCGGCGTATGGCCAAAGAGCACGGACTGGATCTGGCAAATATTTCCGGAACCGGACCGGGAGGCCGTATCATTGAGACGGATATCCATCAGGCCCTGGCAGCACCGAAGCAGGCACCTCCGGCGACTTCCGACTCTGATCCCCTGCTTACTGTGGCGGATGAAATTCCTATCCAGGGGATACGGAAAATCATTTTCAAAAACATGCACTTAAGTTTGAGCACCCAGGCCCAGCTTACATTGCAAACAGAAGCATCTGCCAAAGGGATGCAAACAGTTCGCAACTGCAGGAATACAATCCTTGACCCCGGCGAAACAAAGATCTCTTACAACGCCATCATAATCAAAGCTGTGGCAATGGCCCTGCGCCAACACCCCACCATGAATGCATCAGTGGATGGAGATGTCATAAACGTCTGGAAACAGGTTCATGTCGGACTGGCTATGGACCTGGGCAACGGGCTGATTGTTCCTAAAATTCGCAATGCAGATACCCTCTCCATCATGGCTATTGCAAAAGAACTGGGTCAACTGGTGGAGAAGGCAAAACAAAATTCCCTGCTGCCGGACGACCTCCAGGGCGGTACCTTCACAATTACCAATCTGGGTGCCTGGGGAGTGGACCATTTTACGCCCATTGTCAATTTTCCGGAAAGCGCTATTTTGGGATTGGGCCGGATTGTGGAAAAACCCTGGGTCAAAAACAATGAAGTGGTTGTAGACCCGCGTATTTCTCTAAGTCTGACCTTTGATCACCGTATCATTGATGGCGCCCCCGGTGCCATGTTCCTGAAAACCTTGACCCAAATGATCGAAGACCCTCTGTTGATGCTGTAAGCAATGAATAAAAATTTAATACAAATGAGGTAATTTATGTATGATGTGATCATAATCGGCGGGGGACCCGGAGGATACGCGGCCGCTATCAGGGCTGCACAACTTACCGCCAAAGTGGCTTTAGTGGAAGCCGATACCCTTGGCGGTACCTGTGTCAACCTGGGCTGCATTCCTGTCAAAGTATGGCTGAGAGCCGCCGATACGCTTCGGAGAATTCAAGGGGCAAGTGATTTTGGCATTCAGGCTAAAGTTGACGGCATTGATTTTCAAACAATCGTGGACCGTAAAAATGGGGTCAGTAGTGATATCCGAATGGGTATGGAGGCCTTGTTGGGCAACCATGGTGTAGACGTAATTAAGGGCAGGGCTATTTTTAAAAGCCCTAAAAAAATTGATGTAAAAGGTATCGTTTATCAGGCAAAAAACTATATTCTTGCCACTGGCAGCCGTATGGCATTGCCTGATATTCCAGGGTTAGAAGATGCGTTGCTTACAACGGACCAGGCATTTGACTTACAAAAAATACCCTCATCTGTTCTGATTTATGGCGCCGGACCTGTGGAAGTTGAAATGGCAAGTATTTTTATTCATTTCGGCAGCAAAGTCTGCCTTGCAGCGCAGAGCCGTCGAATACTACCCCGGGAGGACCCGGATTCAAGTCAGCGACTGGCGCAGGTATTAAGAGAAGACGGCCTGAAATTATCTTTGGGTCAAAAACTTACATCTGTGGAACCTGAGGGAAATGGATTTACCTGTAGCCTGACCGGATCAAAAGACACGGCTGTGACGGTGGAAAGAGTGCTTTGTGCACCAAGAATACCCAATACCGAGAATCTGGGACTTGATACTGCCGGAGTTTTGCTCAAAGAAGACAGGAGTATCCAGGTAGATGACCACCTTCAGACATCCGCGCAGGGAATATATGCTATCGGCGATGCAGCCGGCGGTACCCTGCAAAGCCATGCCGCTTCAGCCATGGGGATTACTGCTGCACAAAATATTATGGGTCTTTCCAAACCGTTTCCTTTTAACCTGGTCCCCAGAGGTGTCTGGAGTTTTCCGGAAGTGGCCTCGGTGGGACTGACCGAAGAGGAGGCAGAGGATCTGGATCTGGACGTTACCGTGGGAGAATTTCCTTATTCTATCAATGGATTGGCCATGGCAGTCAATGAAATAAAAGGGTCGGTAAAGGTAGTATCGGATGATCAATATGGAAAAATCCTGGGTGTCCATATTGTGGGGCCGAACGCCAATGAATTGATCGGAGAGGCCGTGGTGGCCATGCAGTTTGAGTATACCATAGCGGAACTTGCATCCGGCATCCGGGTACACCCGACATTTTCAGAAAATATGGTGGATGCAGCCAGAGATGCCGAAGGATGGGCTCTGTATCTTCCGAAACGATAGCAAATACTTTGAATGATTTCAGTAAAAGAAAAACAAATAGAGGTGCAGGACTGGGGATGTTTAGACTATGCCACAGCCTATGCCCGCCAAAAGTGCTTCATTGAAGAGCGCAGGATTGGGGATAGTCATGACCGGCTGATTTTAGTCGAACACCCTTCCGTGGTCACCATCGGCAGCAGTGGTGACTTAAGCGATCTTTGTATCTCAAAGACGCTTTTGCGCAACCAGGGCATATCTTTGTTTGAAACCGACCGCGGCGGCAAGGCTACTTTTCACGGGCCGGGGCAAATGATCGCGTACCCCATCATCAAACTTTATAACATGGATCTTCACTGGTATGTTCAGACCTTTTTAAAGGCAGTGGCCGACCTGCTGACGGAATATGGTCTTAACCCCATTTTCAAGAAAGGCCAGCCCGGCATCTGGGTAGCGGGAAAAAAGATCGCCAGTATCGGGATTGCTGTTAAAAAAATGATTACCTCCCATGGGGTGGGACTCAATGTCAATACGGACTTGAATTCATTTCAATGGATCGTTCCCTGCGGCCATCCGGGCGAGATCATGACTTCCATGGAAAAAGAACTGGGGGTTTCAGTGGATCTTACAGTGGTTAAAAAGCGGTTTGTTCAAAGTTTTCGTAATCACTTTGGTTATAGCTTGCAACATCCATCAAAGAACAATATTTGATGATACGATCCATGAAAAGACCATTGACCACCACCTTCAGTGCTTTGCTTTTATTTGCATGTGGAACGAACAGCCCTGCCTACGCCACAGATCAGTGCATGGAATGCCACGAGGAAATGGCGGCTGATCATGCAGTATCCGTTCATACGGACATAGGGTGCCTTGAATGTCATGCCCAGGCAGAGAAAGAAGATCATGAGCAACTTGTCTTTAGCCCTGTTGACTGCCGTCAATGTCATGCACTCCATGATGAAAAAATCCTTCATGATGCCCACACAAGGGTTTCCTGCAATGCCTGTCATATAAAAGGAGGGATTCCCGGTAGAAATCCTGAATCGGGAAACATTATCTTCAGTGGTACCTTTGCGTCTGGAATGGCATTACCATCCCATCAGGCAATAGCGTCCGGAAGAGACCACCAGTGTGAAAATTGTCATTTTAAAGGCAATGCAGTGGGAGCAGCCTCCATGGT